>JAJZVE010000047.1 GCA_021845835.1 Pseudomonadota bacterium
ACGATCAGGAAGACTTCCGGGTGATTGTGGCTGATGGCGGTGGCGATGTTCTGCAGCATCACCGTCTTGCCGGTGCGCGGCGGCGCCACGATCAGCGCGCGCTGGCCCTTGCCGATCGGCGCGATCAGGTCGATCACCCGCGGCGTCAGGTCCTTGGCCGGGCCCTTCGCCACCGACTGGAAGTTCTCGACCTCCATCTTCAGCCGCTTGTCGGGATAGAGCGGCGTCAGGTTGTCGAAGTTGATGCGGTGGCGCACCGCCTCCGGCGGCTCGAAATTGATCGTGTTGACCTTGAGCAGCGCGAAATACCGCTCGCCGTCCTTGGGCGCGCGGATCTGGCCTTCCACGGAATCGCCGGTGCGCAGGCCGAAGCGGCGCACCTGCGAGGGCGAGACATAGATGTCGTCCGGGCCAGGCAGGAAGTTGCTTTCGGCGCTGCGCAGGAAGCCGAAGCCGTCGGACAGGATCTCCAGCGTACCTTCGCCGTGGATCGCCTGCTCGTTCTCGGCAAGGTTCTTCAGGATCGCGAACATCATATCCTGCTTGCGCAGGGAGGATGCGTTCTCGATCTGCAGCGATTCGGCGAAGCTGAGCAGGTCCGCCGGGGATTTGGCCTTGAGTTCGGCGAGGTGCATCGGAAACGCCTCGGGGGCTGGTCGTGGGGTGAACGGAACGCCGAACGGACAACAGGCCCCGCGTGCATCGCAGGCGTATCGGTCCAGTTGCTCGGTTGCCGGCAGCTTCGCGGATCGCACCGCAGGAGCGCCGACACCGTCCCGGCGAGTTGGGGAGCAGTACGGAGGGTGGGGCGGCGGCCGGACAGCCGCCACATGTGCCGACACGACGCTAGCCATCCGGCCAAGCGGCGTCAAGGAACAGATAGCACGCGCCGGCAAACGTTCAAGAGGTATTCAAGTCCCTCCGGGGCGGCGTCAGAACGGCCGGACGATCACCATCACCACGATGACCAGCAGTAGCACTGTCGGCGCCTCGTTCACGATCCGGTAATACCGGGCCGGGCGCGTATTGCGGTCATGCAGGAAGTCCCGCCAGCGCAGCACGAGCAGGCCATGCACTGCGGTCAGCAGCAGCACCGCCGCGAGCTTCACGTGCCACCAGCCGGCCGTCCAGTCGATCACCCCCGGCGTCAGCACCAGCAGGATGCCAAAACCGAAGGTCGCCAGCATCGCCGGATTGATGATCTGCTTGAGCAGCCGCCGTTCCATGAGCTTGAAGCGCTCGCTTTCCGCCGAGCCGCGCGGCGCCTCGCAATGATAGACGAACAGCCGCGGCAGATAGAACATGCCGGCCATCCAGGCAACCATGCTGACGATATGGGCTGCCTTGACCCAGGGGTAGTACGGCATCAGCGCATCAAAGGTCATGCCGCGCGCCTTCGCGCCACGGCGACCAGTGCCGGCAGATCCGTCATGGCATGGAACGGGACCGCGCCGGCGGCACGCAGCGCGGCGCCGTCCCCGAGCGGGGCAAAGCCGAGACAGTCCATGCCTGCCGCGATCGCCCCCTGCACGCCAGGCACCGAGTCCTCGATCACCACGCACTCCGCCGGCACCACGCCGGCCGCAGCAGCGGCAGCCAGGAACAGGTCCGGCGCCGGCTTGCCGCGGGCAACGTCGGTGAAGCTGTGTACCCGTCCGCCGACCAGCCCGGCAATGCCAAGGCGGCGGAACTTCGCCGCCATCTCCGTATGCGAGGAGTTCGAGGCGATGCGCCAGGCGATCCCCATTGCCGTCACTGCCCGCAGCGCCGCCAGTGCGCCAGGAATCGGTGTCGCTTCCTCGGCCAGCGCCGCGGCGATGCGCTTCTGCAGCGTCATTTCCCAGTCCGCCGGCAGCGCCCGGCCGAGCCGCGCCTCCACCACCGGTCGCATGGCCGGCAAGGAGGCACCGACAAAACGCCGCGTCGCCTCCTGGGTCGGCATCGGCCAGCCACGCGCGGTCAGGTCCGCGGCAAGCAGGCGGTTGGACACCGGCTCGCTGTCCACCAGCACGCCGTCGCAGTCGAAGATGACGAGACGCAACTTTGCTCGCCGCGCCAGCATCGCAGCCTGCGCCGTCATGCCGTGACCGCCGACACGCCGGCACGGCGATGCGGACAGTCGCGGTGCGACGCGGGACAGATACCGCTGGCGAAACTGTGCAGTCCTGGCCCCTCCGCCAGCGCCCGCCGTACCAGGGCCGCCAGCGCCTCGATGAAGCCGGGATCGGCGTTCTGCGTCGGCATCCGGAAATATCCCGGCACGCTATGCCGCCGCGCCAGCTCGCGATACTCGACCTCGAGTTCCACCAGCGTCTCGCTGTGTTCGGAAACGAAAGCGATCGGCACCACCAGCACCGCGACCCCGTCGCGCCCGGCGCGTTCCACCTCGGCGTCGGTGGACGGGCCGATCCAGCGTTGCGGCGTCGCCCGCGACTGGTAGCAGATGACGTGATCCAGATCGGGCAGCGCCAGCGCCCGCACCACCGCGGCCACCGTCCGCTCGATCTGGAACTGGTAGGGATCGCCCGCCCTGACGATCGTCTCCGGCAGGCCGTGAGCGGAAAACAACACGCGCAGCCGCCCGTCGGGGCCAAGCGCTGCCCTGGCCTGCGCGATCTGCCGGCGCAGCGTGGCCGTGATCGGGGCGACAAAGGCGGGATCGTCGGGATAACAGCAGACGGTCGTCACCGGCTTGACCAGCCCGACGCGCACCGCCGCCTCGCGCCACGCCGCCAGGCTGCTGCCGGTCGTGGTGGTGGAAAACTGCGGATAGAGCGGCAGCAGCACGACTTCATCGGGATTCCACGCCTTCACCGCCCGCGCGGCGGCGGCGCTGAACGGATGCCAGTAGCGCATGGCGATGAAGCAGCGTGCCTCGCGCTCCGCCAGCGCCGCCTCCAGCGCCCGCGCCTGTGCCTCGGTCAGCTCCAGCAGCGGCGAACGTCCGCCAAGCAGCCGGTAGTTCTCGCGCGCCGCGCCGAGGCGCGCACCGGCGATGCGGCGGGCGAGCAGCGGGCGGATGAAGAACGGCACGCGCAGGATGGCAGGATCGCTGAACAGGTTGAGCAGAAACGGCCAGACCGACTCGATCCGGTCCGGTCCGCCCAGATTGAACAGCACGATGGCGGTACGGGGGCGAGTCATGGCGTCAAGGTGGCCGAAGTGCCGCTGAGGTCAAGCCGCCCGCACCTGTGCAACCAGGGCGGCGACATGCTCGGGCGGCGTTGCCGGCAGGATGCCGTGGCCGAGGTTGAACACGTACGGACGGCCCTGCAGCGCTGCCAGGATCGCCGCGGTCTCCGCCGCCAGCCCGCTGCCGCCTGCCAGCAGCGCCAGCGGATCGAGGTTGCCCTGCAAGGCCACCTGTGGCGGCATCACGGGCAACGCCGCAGCCGGATCGGCGGCCGTGTCCAGGCCGACACCCTGCACGCCCGTCGTCGTCGCATACGCGCCCAGCATCAACCCGGCCATGCGTGGGAAGCCGATGACCGGCACCTCCGGATGGCGCTGCCGCAGCGCCGCGACGATGCGTGCGGTCGGGGCGATCACATGCGCCTGGAACTGACGTGGCGGCAGCAGCCCGGCCCAGCTGTCGAACAGCATGACCGCCTCGGCGCCTGCCTCGATCTGCGCCGAAAGGTAGCGGATCGTCGCCTCGGTCAGCAGTGCGATCAGCCGGCCGAACAACGCCGGGTCGCGCCAGGCGAGCAGGCGGGCCGCCGGGAAGTCCTTGGTCCCTTCGCCTTCCACCATGTAGCACGCGACGGTGAACGGAGCGCCGGCAAAGCCGATCAGCGTCGCCTCGCCCACCACCGCGCGCACGCGCCGCACCGTTTCCAGCACCGGTGCGATCGCTCCGGTGAGGCGCGCGAGGTCCAGCCGCGCCAGCGCCGCCGCATCGCGCAGCGGCGGCAGGCGCGGCCCTTCCCCTTCGGCGAAACACAGGTCCTGACCGAGCGCCCAGGGCAGGATCAGGATGTCGCTGAACAGGATCGCCGCATCCATGCCGAAGCGCCGCAACGGCTGCAGCGTCACCTCGGCGGCAAGGGCAGGGGTGGTGCAGAGCGAGACGAAATCCGGCACCTCGGCCCGTATCGCCCGGTATTCCGGCAGATATCGTCCCGCCTGACGCATCAGCCAGATCGGCGGCGGCCACACCGCCTCGCCCGCCAGCGCCCGCAGCAGTCGCTTCGTCATGACCAGTCCCGATCCCGTTCTGCGGGGCTTCCTACCAGAAAAGGAAAAAAAGAAACCGGTTGAAGATGTGGTAGGGCCTGTGGATAGCCGGGTACCCCGTTCTGACGATGCTTGCCGGCCTGGTTGTCCACAAGGGCGTCCGGCGGCAAACAGCGGAGCCGGGCGGCCTGCGCGCGGCTGTCCCCAGCGTGGGGCCGAAGCCGCTCGCGCCGTCCACCGCTCTGCTTCGCGGGGTGCTTGTCCCCGTAATTCCGCTGGCGGCGATGCGCGGGGGCTGGCGGTCCCCGTTATCCCCGTTATCCTGCTGCCCGCATGTCCAGCCGCATCAATCTGCACCTCGTGTCGGACGCGACCGGCGAGACGCTGAATTCGATCGCGCGTGCGACGGTCGCGCAGTTCGAGCACGCGCAGATCATGCACCATCGCTGGAGCCTGATCCGCACCCGTTTCCAGTTGCACCGGGTGCTGGAGGGGATCGAGTCCGAACCCGGCCCGGTGCTCTCCACGCTGGTCGAGAAGGGATTGCGGGCGGAGCTGGAAACAGCCTGCCAGCGGCTCGGCGTACCGGTCGTGCATGTGCTCGATCCGGTGCTGACGATGCTGCAGGAACAGTTTGGCGAGACCGCGATGTCGCGGCCGGGCCGGCAATACGTGCTGGATGCCGACTATTTCCGGCGCATCGATGCCATGCATTTCGTGCTCGCCCACGATGACGGGCAGTCGCAGGCCGGCATCGCGGAGGCGGACGTGGTGCTGGTCGGCGTCTCGCGGTCGTCCAAGACTCCGACCTCCTTCTATCTTGCCAATCGTGGCATCAAGGCGGCCAATATTCCGCTGGTGCCGAACCTGCCCGAGCCGGATTCGCTCGCCGACGCGCCCTGCCCGGTGATCGGGCTGACGCTGGAAGCAGAGGCGCTGATCGAGATCCGCCGCCATCGGCTGCGCCTGATCGGTGTCGGGGCCGAAGCACGGATGCGGCACGACAGCAGCGAATACGTGGACCTCGAGTCGGTGAAGGCGGAACTGCTGTGGTCGCGTCGGCTGTGTACCCGGCGCGGCTGGCCGGTGATCGACGTGACGCGGCGCTCGATCGAGGAGACCGCCGCGACCGTGCTGCAGCTTATGGAGGCCTGGCACGAACGTCGGCGCAAGGCAGAGGCTGCGCCGTCGTGACGGCGTGGCAGGCGCCGACGCCGCCCCTGTTGCTGGCGAGCGGTTCGGCGGCGCGGCGTGGCGTGCTGCAGCGGGCCGGTCTTGCCTTCTCCGTGCGGGCAGCGGCCATCGACGAGGCGGAGGTGAAGCGCAGCGCACGCGCCGGTGGCGCTGCGGCGGCGGAAACGGCGGTGTTACTGGCGGAGTTGAAGGCGCAGCGCGTGGCGCGCAGCGACCCGAATGCCCTGGTCATCGGCTGTGATCAGTTGCTCGTCTGCGGTGATCGCTGGTTCGACAAGCCGGCCGACACGGCTGCAGCGCGCGCGCAACTGCTGGCATTGCGCGGGCAGACGCACGAGCTGGTGACGGCGGTGCTGTGTCAGCGTGGCGGGCAGCGTCTGTGGCACCACGTTGCGCGACCGCGCCTCGTCATGCGGCATTTCAGCGATGTGTTCCTGGAAGCCTATCTGGCGGCGGAGGGTGATGCCGTGACCGGCACGGTCGGCGCCTACCGGCTGGAAGGGTTGGGCGTGCATCTGTTCGACAGCGTGCAGGGCGAGTACGCGGCAATCCTCGGACTGCCGTTGCTGCCGTTGCTGGCTTTCCTGCGTCAGCACGGTGTGCTGTTGTGACGGTGCGGGCGCCGCGTCCCATTCTCTCGCGTGTTCGGCAGCAGGATGAAGATCCGCTGCTGCCGTTTCTGTGTGACGAGATGCCGCAGCCGGCGCGTGCCGATATTCTCCCGGATTTGGCCGCGGATGAGAGCGCGCAGCGCCTGCCAGGGACCGCCGCTGCCCGCCCGACCCTCATCGGCACCTTTAACGACGCGGCCGAGCTTCCGTTCTCGCTACGCCTCAGGGACTTCGAGATGGCGATGCAGGACGTCTACGACTTCCTTGACGACGTGAACCGCAGCCTCCTGGCCAAGGGCCTCCATCGCATGGATGACATGCTGCGCCCGGCGGCGATGTCCGGCATGCTGTCGGATATGCTGACCGCCAGCGTCGCGCGCCATTCGCGCGTGCTGGTGGAGAACCGGCATTTCAACGGCCATCCTGATCTCGTCGTGCAGGGCAGGTATCCGAACAACGCCGCCGCGTCCGGCGAGCATGGCATCGAGATAAAAAGCACACGCAAGGCGGGCGGCGCGGTCGATACGCATGGCGCGCGGCGGCAATGGATGTGCGTGTTCGTCTATCGCACCGACCACACCACCGAACCGGCGGAAGCGCGAGCGCCGATGCGTTTCACCGAAGTCTATCTGGCGCTGGTTGAGCCGTCAGACTTTCGCCGCAACCCGCGCGGCGAGCTTGGCACCCGCACCGCGACGCTCGACCGGGCGGGCATCCGCAAGCTGCGCGCCAACTGGATCTACCGCGACCTGTGACAGCGCCGGGATGGCGCGCATGGCCAGCCTGACGTAGCGGGCGTCCGCCTCGATGCCGATACTGGCATGGCCGACCGCATTCGCCGCGGCAAGCGTGGAGCCGGAGCCGGCGAACGGATCGAGGATCACGCCGGTGCCGAGCGGCAGCACGGCGCGCACCAGTTGGCGCAGGAAGTCCTGCGGTTTCAGCGACGGGTGCGGCGCCAGCAGACGCTCGGATTTCGGCGTCGGCCGCGAGCGGATCACGTCGCCGAACGGCTGTGCGGCGGACACGCGACGGAATCCGCCGGTCTGCCAGCGGCGCAGCGTGTCCTGCGCGCGTCCGTCGAGCGGCCGGCGCAGCATCACCCAGGGTTCGAACATGGAACGCGGGATCACGCTTACGTCAGTGAACTCGCGATGTGCGTTCTTCGGCCGGTCGCCGCCACGCATGGTCATCACCAGCCGCACCAGCGTGCCGCGCACTTCCAGCCCCGCCTCCGCCATCGCGGCGGCAACGATATGGGCCAGCAGCGGGTTACTGGCGACCAGGATGTTCGCCCCCGGCCGCGCCACGCGCACGAGCAGCGTGCCAAGCCGGTGGAAGAAGCCGTGCAATGCGGCGAGGTCGTCGCGATCGAGCACGGTGAAGCGCGGCAGCGGCGCGCGGCGATGGCCGTCGAAGGACGGCGGGATGCGCCACACGCCGCCGCGCCCGGCGCGCAGCTTGCGCTGTTCCTCGGCACTGTATTCCAGCAGGCCATAGGGCGGATCGGTAACGACGGCATGGATCGAGGCCGGCGGCTGCTGCGCCAGCCACGCGAAGCAGTCGGCATGGAACAGTTGCGCGCCGCCATGCTGCAGCACCGGCGGCAACGGGCGCGGCGCCGCCGGCGCGACGGCGGCGCCGCGCAGCCGGTAGCGTCCGCGCCCGACCCGCTCGAACACCTCGGGCGTGTTCAGATTGAGGTAGGAACGCACGGAGGAAGGCGGCACGGCACCAAGCCGGCCGGCGACCGCGGCATGGATCTCCGCCACCGTCGCGGCGGTGCCGAGCACGGCCAGGTAGCCCATCACGACGTCGCGGATCGCCCCAGGTGCATGGGTCATGCCGGTCACGCCCCTGTGCGAAAGACGTCGGGACGTCTTATCTGCCGCGCCGGCCGATGGCTGTCAAGGAACGCCGCGGGCGCGGCAGCAGCACCGCCGCGTCCAGCACCGCGTGCAGCGCGGCCACCGTCTCCGGCGGCAGGCGGCGGATGTCCTGCGCCAGCCGGTTGGCGAGCGCGGTCTGTTCGGGCGTAAGGCCGGCAGTATCGACCAGGACGCGCGGATGCGACAGCCGCGCCAGTTGCGCCAGCGCCTCCGCCTCGTCCCAGATCAGTCCGAATGCCTCGCACACCTGATGCACGAGGCCGGCGCTCGGCGCGCCGCGCTTGCCGTGCTCCAGAGCCGAAAGATAGGCGGCAGAGACCTGCAATTGCGCCGCCAGCGCGCGCAGCGTGATGCCGCGGGCGGCACGCAGCGCGCGCAGCCGCGCCCCGAACGGCGTCATCGCGGCCGGCGCAGCAGCAGGCGCACCGCGCCCGGGTTGGCGGCATGCGGATGGGCGGCGCCCAGCACCAGCGGGCGCAGGGCGCCGAGGTTGAGCCACATCGGCAACTCGCGCCGGATCACCCCGCCGGTTTCGCCGGTCCCGCGGCCGGTGATGACCTCCACGCAGCGGACGCGGTCGCCGTGCGCGGCCTGCACGAAGCCGAGCAGGGCGTGGAAGGCGCGGTGCGCCGTCCGCCCGTGCAGGTCGAGCGTGCGCGTCGGCGCGATGCGGCCGGACCGCAAGCGGCCCCAGGTGGCGGCGTCCAGCCCGGCCGGCTGATCGCCGATGACGAGCGGCGCCAATGCGGCGCGCCGCGAGACCGCCGGAAGCGACGGCGGGGCAGGGCGCGGCGCCGCAACCGGCTCCGCCGGCGGCAGATCGGGCAGATCGGGCAGATCGGGCAGGCGACGGCCGGGCAGGGCGCGAATGCTGCGGGCATAAGCCGCCCATTCGGCGCGGTCCCGATCGCTCAGGCCGCGCCGCGGCATCGCTCAGCCGATCGCCGCCGGATCGTCGTCCACCAGCACGACATGCAGCCGCCGCGGCCCGTGCGCGCCGAGTTCCAGCACCGACTCGATGTCGGCCGAGCGCGACGGCCCGGTGACCAGCATGACGTTGCGCGGCAACAGCCCGTCGCGCACCTGCTCGGCGCGCAGCATGTCCCAGGCTTCCTCGTAGGCGCCGACGATGCGGCTGGCCCACAGCGCCACGATCTCGGTCTCGCACAGCAGATTGAGCGTGGTCGGCCGGTCGGGCCCGCCGGGCAGCATCAGCGTGCCGGTCTCGGCGATGCCGGCGAAACCGTGCTGCAGGCTGACGCCGTCGTCCGCCTGCGCCCGTCCCTCGCGCAACCGCAGCAGCGGGTGTTCCGCCCAGGGCAGCGCCCGCAGCGCCGGATGCGGCGCCATCACCAGCGCCGGCGGCAGGTTCTGTGCGGCGAGATAGTCGGCGACCGCGGCGGGCACCGCCTCCGGCGCGGGCACGCGGGCGACGGTGCCGAATTCGCGTTCGATGTGGGCAATGAACAGCGCCACCTGCGCCGGTCGCGGCAGGCGGCTGCGGGCGGGAATCAGATGGCGCGGATGGGCGGCGAGGCGGGCGCGCAACGCCAGCGCCAGGTCGTCCGGCAGCGGCCCGCGGCGCAGGCCGCGCTGGATCGCGCCCAGGATGGCGGCGCGGCTCACAGCTCGCCCCGACGCTGCGCGCGCGCGTAGCGGGCGAAGAACGTGGCGCCCTCGGGCGCCGGCAGGTCGCGCCCGTCGGTCCAGCCGCCGGCCAGCGGCAGGCGGCGGAACCGGCCGCGCTTGCGCCCGAGCAGGCCCAGGCCCGCCATCGCCGCCCGCGTCGCCAGGCGATACGCCGCCGGCCGGCGCGCGAGCCAGCCCCACAGCGCCAGACCGGTGCGCGCGGCGGCGGGCGTCAGGTGCCGCTCGAACTCGCGTTCGCGCCAGTGCCGCATCATCTTCGGCAGCGGGATCTTCACCGGGCACACGCTCTCGCACTTGCCGCAGAAGGTGCTGGCGTTGGGCAGATGGCCGGCGCGATCGACGCCGATCAGTGCCGGCGTCAGCACGCTGCCCATCGGCCCCGGATACACCCAGCCATAGGCGTGCCCGCCGACCGTGCCATAGACCGGGCAATGGTTCAGGCAGGCGGCGCAGCGGATGCAGCGCAGCATGTCCTGGAACGGCGTGCCGACCATCGCCGAGCGGCCGTTATCGAACAGCACCACATGGTATTCCGCCGGCCCGTCCGGATCGTCGGCGCGGCGCGGGCCGGTCGAGAACGTGGTATAGACGGAAAATTCCTGCCCCGTGGCCGAGCGCGCGAGCAGACGCAGCAACGTGGTCGCGTCCTCGATGGTCGGCACGACTTTCTCGATACTGGCGAGCGCGATATGCACGCGCGGCAGCGTCTGCGTCAGGTCGCCGTTGCCTTCGTTGGTGACGATGACGCTGCTGCCGGTCTCCGCGATCAGGAAATTGGCGCCGGTGATGCCGACATCGGCGGCGAGGAAGCGCTCGCGCAACCGGCCGCGCGCCTCGGTCAGGATGTCGCGCCGTTCGTGGAACACCCGGTCAGCCGGCAGCTCCGTGTGCGAGCGCCGGAAGCTGTCCTCCCAGTCCTCGCGGTTGAGGTGGAAGGCGGGGGCGATGATGTGGCTCGGCGGTTCGTGGCGCAACTGCAGGATATATTCGCCGAGGTCGGTCTCGACCGGGGTGATGCCATTGGCCGCCAGATGGTCATTGAGCGCGATCTCCTCGCTCGCCATCGACTTGCCCTTGGTCACGGTGCGCGCGCCGACGCGCCGGCAGATGGCCAGTACGGCGTCGCGCGCCTCGGCCGCGGTCGCGCACCAGTGCACCTGCCCGCCGGCGCGCTCCACGTTGGCGGCGAAGGTGTCGAGGTAGAAGTCGAGATGGGCGAGGGTGTGGTCCTTGATCCGCCGCCCGGCCTCGCGCAGCTCCTCGAACTCCGGCAGCGCGGCGACGGCGGCGGCGCGTTTGGCGGGGAATTGCGGGCGGGTGCGGGCAAGCGCCTTCTGCAGCCCGCCATCCGCCATCGCGCGGGCGGCATTCTGCTTGAATGCGGGGCTGGTCGCGAGCATCGGCGGTCTCCCTCGAACCTGCGCAGTGTAGCCGCACCCCGGCCGGCCGCCAGGGCCGACCAGATTAAACGCACATTCAGCCGCTATTCCCCGTGCGGGCACGCGAGGCGGCTTTTCAATCCCCCGCCGCTGCGCCAATCTGCCCTGAGCGGCACGCCGGCCTGGATGGCGTGCCGATTGCACAACAAACGTCCCACAGCGACCCGGAGGTTGTCCATGCCGACCCGCATCCCCGTTGCCGCCGCGCTCGGCATGCTGTTCGCAACCGTAATGGGGGCGAGCGCCGCCCATGCGCAGGCCAGCGGCTCGGCCACGCTCGACGCGGTGCGGGCGCGCGGGCAGTTGGTGTGCGGGGTCGCCGGCGGCGTGCCAGGCTTCTCGCTGCCGGACAGCCAGGGCGTGATGCGCGGGCTGGACGCCGATGGCTGCCGCGCCATCGCCGCCGCCGTGTTCGGCGACGCGAACAAGGTCAGATACGTCAACCTGAGCACGGAAAACCGCTTCACCGCCCTGCAGTCGGGCGAGATCGATGTGCTGATCCGCAGCACCACCTGGACGCTGGGACGCGAGGCCAACCTGGGCGGGCTGTTCGCCGGCGTGAACTACTACGACGGCACCGGCTTCCTGGTGAAGACCGCGTCGGGCGTGAAGTCGGCCAGGGAGCTCGACGGCGCCACCATCTGCGTGCAGCCGGGCACCAGCACCGAACTGGCGATCGCCGACTACTTCCGCAACAACAACATGAAGTTCACGCCGCTGCTGATCGAGAACCGCGCCGAGCTGGAATCGGCGTTCCTGTCCGGCCGCTGCGACACCTACTCCACCGACAGCTCGGCGCTGGCGACGTTCCGCGCGACGCAGCCGAAGAAGGAGGATTTCGTGCTGCTGCCCGAGATCATCAGCAAGGAGCCGCTGTCCTACATGGTGCGCAAGGGCGATGACAAATGGTTCGACATCGTGCGCTGGACCTATTTCGCGCAACTGACCGCGGAAGAGGAAGGCGTGACCAGCAAGAACGTCGATGACCAAATGACCAGCACCAACCCCAACGTGCGCCGCCTGCTGGGGCTGGAGGGCGACATGGGCAAGGCGCTGAGCCTCGATAACAAGTGGGCCTACAACATCGTCAGGCAGGTCGGCAATTTCGGCGAGATGTGGGACCGCGACATCGCCGTGCTCGGCGTCCCGCGCGGCATCAACAACCTGTGGACCAAGGGCGGCCTGCAATACGCGCCGCCGCTGCGCTGACGCATCGCGGGGCGGGGATCGCCGATGTCGCAGCAGGCGCCTGATCCCCGCTTCGCCGACGGCACACCGGCGCCGCGCCGCGCTTGGCGCCTGTCGTGGACCGACCCGCGCACGCGCAACGTCGTCTTCCAGGCGCTCGCGGTCGCGGCCGTCATCGGCGTGCTGTGGTACCTGATCGGCAACACCGCGCGCAATCTCGCCGCGCGCCACATCGCCACCGGTTTCGCCTTCCTGCACCGCACCGCCGGCATTCCGATCGCCGAGCAGCCGATCCCGTACGACCCGGCGACCGACACGTTCGGCCGGGCGCTGCTGGAAGGCGTGCTGAACACGCTGAAGGTGTCCGTCGTCGGCATCGTGCTGGCGACCATCTTCGGCACGCTGATCGGCATCGGCCGGCTGTCGCACAACTGGCTGCTCGCGCGCCTTACCGCGGTCTATGTCGAGGTGCTGCGCGACGTGCCGCTGCTGCTGCAACTGCTGTTCTGGTACACGCTGCTGCAGGGGTTGCCGGCGCCGCGGCAGGCGTTGCGGCTGGGACCGCTGTTCCTGTCCAACCGCGGCTTCAGGCTGCCGGTGCTGGTCTGGCAGCCCGCGCATTCCTGGGCGTTGCTGGCGTTCGTCGCGGGGATCGCGCTCAGCGTGCTGTGGGCGCGCCACGCGCGGGCGCGGCAGGACGCGACCGGGGTGCGGCCCGCGGTCTGGCCGGTGGCACTGGCGCTGATCGCCGGCCCGCCGCTGCTGGTGTGGGCGCTGTTCGACGCGCCGCTCGCGTTCGACGTGCCGGTGCTGAAGGGGTTCGGGTTCCGCGGCGGCGGCACGGTGTCGCCGGAATACGCGGCGCTGCTGATCGGCCTCGTCGCCTATACCGCCGCCTACATCGCCGAGATCGTGCGGTCCGGCATCCAGGCGGTGCCGCCTGGGCAGTGGGAAGCGGCGGGCGCGCTCGGGCTGCATCGCGGCGCGGTGCTGCGGCTGATCGTGCTGCCGCAGGCGCTGCGCGTCATCATCCCGCCGATGACCAGCGAGTATCTGAACCTGACCAAGAACAGTTCGCTCGCGGTCGCCATCGGCTATCAGGACATCGTCTCGATCGCCAGCACGACGCTCAATCAGACCGGGCAGGCGATCGAGGGCATTTCGATCATCATGGCGGTCTATCTGACCATCAGCCTGTCGATCAGCCTGTTCATGAACTGGTACAACGCGCGTGTCGCGCTGGTGGAGCGCTAGCGATGGAAGCAACCCTTCCCGCCGCCGCGACGCCGGCGCGCGAACGCCCGCCCGTGGGCACCACGGGGGCGGTCGGCTGGCTGCGCGCCAACCTGTTCGGCTCCTGGTGGTCCACCGCGGTCACGCTGCTGCTGGGCTATCTGCTGCTGCGCTGGGCGTGGGGCTTCATCGGCTGGGGCGTGGTCGGCGCGATCTGGTCGGTGCCGCAGACCGCGCACGGGCCGGACCCGACGTCGTGCCGGATGCTGCGGGGCGCCGGGGCCTGCTGGGCGGTGATCGGCGACAAGGCGCGATTCGTCCTGTTCGGCCAGTACCCGTACGCGCAGCAATGGCGGCCGGCGCTGTGCGTGCTGCTGTTCATCGCGCTCTACGCGATCTCGGCCAACCGCCGGTTCTGGCGGCGGGAACTGCTGTACCTCTGGGTCGGCGCGCTGGCGGCGATCTTCGCGCTGATGTGGGGCGGGTTCGCCGGCCTGACGCTGGTCGCGGATGACCAGTGGGGCGGGCTGCCGATCACGCTGCTGCTCTCGACCTTCGGCCTGGCCGCGGCGTTTCCGCTTGCGGTGCTGGTCGCGCTCGGGCGGCGCTCGCGCGAGCTGCCGGTGGTGCGGCTGCTGTGCATCCTCTATGTCGAGCTGATCCGCGGCGTGCCGCTGATCTCGCTGTTGTTCATGGCGAGCGTGATGTTTCCGCTGTTCATGCCGGAGGGCATGAACCCCGACAAGCTGCTGCGCGCGCAGGT
>JAJZVE010000048.1 GCA_021845835.1 Pseudomonadota bacterium
GTCTCGGCGGAGAAGGACCCGACCAAGGTGCCATACCAGGGCGTCGATGTCGCGATGGAATGCACCGGGCATTTCACCAAGAAGGAACAGGCGTCGCAACTGATCCAGGCCGGCGCGCGGAAAGTGCTGATCTCGGCGCCGGCGGACGGCGCCGACGCGACGGTGGTGTACGGCGTCAACCATCACGTCATCACGCGCGACATGACCGTCATCTCCAACGCCTCCTGCACCACCAACTGCCTCGCGCCGATGGCGAAGGTGCTGCATGAGAATTTCCGCATCGTGCGCGGCTACATGGTGACGATCCATTCCTATACCGGCGACCAGCGCACGGTCGATACGCTGCACAAGGATCTGCACCGCGCCCGCGCCGCCGCCGCCAACATCATCCCGACCACGACCGGCGCCGCCCGCGCGGTCGGCCTCGTGCTGCCGGAGCTGAAGGGCAAGCTGGACGGCACCGCGATCCGCGTGCCGACGCCGAACGTGTCGCTGGTCTCCCTCGATGTCGTGCTGGAGCGGCCGGCGTCGAAGGAGGCGATCAACGCGGCGATGCGGGCAGCGAGCGAAGGCGAACTGAAGGGCATCCTCGCCTACAACACCGCGCCGCTGGTCAGCAGCGACTTCAACCACGTCGCCGCATCGTGCAGCTTCGATGCGCCGCAGACCGCGATCGTCGATGGCCAACTGACGCGCGTCATGGGATGGTACGACAACGAATGGGGCTTCTCCAACCGCATGGGCGACACGGCGGCGCTGTTCGGAAGTCTGTAGGCGCGGCGATGATATTGCGCGCATTTTACTCCCTCTCCGCCGCTTTGGGGCGGAGAGGTGAGGTGTCGCGCGATGGCACACCGACCTCTACAGGGAGTCTCCCATGACCTTCCGCACGCTCGATGGCGTATCGGTCGCCGGCAAGCGGGTGCTGCTGCGCGCCGACCTCAATGTGCCCGTTCATGACGGCAGGATCACCGATCTGACGCGCCTGGAACGACTGTCGCCGACCATCCGCGAACTCGCCGCCGGCGGCGCGCGCGTCATCGTGCTCAGCCATTTCGAACGGCCAAAAGGCAAGCGCGTGCCGGGAATGTCGCTCGAACCCGTCGCCGCCGCGCTGGGCGACGTGCTGCACCGGAAAGTGCGCTTCGCCGAGGACTGCATCGGCGTGCCGGCGCAGCAGGCGATCGAGGCACTGTCGGACGGCGACGTGGCGGTGCTGGAGAACACGCGCTTCCATGCCGGCGAGGAGACCAACGATCCCGACTTCGCCGCCGCGCTCGCCAGGCTCGGCGACCTGTTCGTCAACGATGCGTTCTCCGCGGCGCATCGCGCGCATGCCAGCACCGAAGGCATCGCGCACCTGCTGCCGAGCTATGCCGGACGGCTGATGCAGGCGGAGCTGGAGGCGCTGCAATCGGCGCTGACCACGCCGCAGCGGCCGGTCGGCGCGGTGGTCGGCGGCGCCAAGGTCTCGACCAAACTCGACCTGCTCGGCAATCTGGTGGGCCGTGTCGATGTGCTGGTGATCGGCGGCGCCATGGCCAACACGTTCCTCGCCGCGCAGGGCAAGAACGTCGGCGCCTCCTTGCAGGAAGCCGACATGCACGCGACCGCGCGCGACATCCTGGCGCGCGCGCAGGCGGCGCACTGCGCCGTGCTGCTGCCGGTCGATGCCGTGGTCGCCACGGCGCTGCAGCCGGGCGTGGCGACGCAGACCGTTTCCGTCGATGCGGTGCCGCCGGGCATGTTGATTCTCGACGTGGGACCGCGGACCGTCGCGCTGCTGACGGCGCGGATCGGCACGTTGAGGACGCTGGTCTGGAACGGCCCGCTCGGCGCGTTCGAAACCCCGCCCTTCGATGCCGGCACCACGGCGCTGGCGCAGGCGGTGGCGGCGGCGACGGCTTCGGGCGCCTTGCGCAGCGTCGCCGGCGGCGGCGACACGGTCGCCGCGCTGCGCCATGCCGGCGTGCTGGAAAAACTCAGCTATGTCAGCACGGCGGGCGGCGCGTTCCTGGAATGGCTGGAAGGCAGGACGCTGCCGGGGGTGGCCGCGCTGGAGGCGTGAGCGCACGCGGCTGACGGGGCGTCACCGCGAATTGCTTGACAATCGGAAACCAATCCGGCACTGCATGATCCGCCCCGTTAACGGATCGTACACCGATGCGCCGGATGATCCTGCGCATGATCGCCACCGGATCCCTCTCCGCCTTCTCCGCCGCCGCCCTGCACGGGCCGGGGGCGCTGGGCGGCGGCGCGATGCCGGTGAAGCTGCCCAGGCTGCCGGCCGCGCCGGCAAGGGGGCCGTCGGCCGCGCCCGCCTCGCCCGCCGCGGCACCGCAGCCGGGGCGCGTGCTGCCGCGCGGCTCGCTGCTCGACCTGTCGGTATGATGCACGGGTCACGACCGCGCGTATTGCAGGAAAAATTGCCGGCGCTGCGGTTGTAAGTCGGCGCGGCGCGCGTCACCATCGCCGCCATGCCCGATTTCGTACGTCAGGTTCCCGACGGCGATACGCGCGAGCGGCTGGTATGTACCGTCTGCGGGCATATCGACTACGAGAACCCGCGAATCATCGTCGGCTCGGTGGTCGCCCATGACGGGGCGGTGCTGCTGTGCCGCCGCGCCATCGAGCCGCGGCGCGGCTTCTGGACGCTGCCCGCCGGTTTCCTCGAACTCGGCGAAACGCCGGAGGAAGGCGCCGCGCGCGAGGCGTGGGAGGAAGCGCGGGCGCACATCGCCTTCGACGGGCTGCTCGCCGTGTTCAGCATCAGCCGCATCGGCCAGGTGCAACTGATCTTCCGCGCCCGCTTCGCCGCGCCGGACGCGCCGGCGTTCGCCGCCGGGCCGGAGAGTGCCGAGGTGCGGCTGTTCGCGTGGGATGCGATTCCGTGGCGGGACCTCGCCTTTCCCTCGGTGCAGTGGGCGCTGGCGGCCTGGCATGACGGCGCAGCGGCGCCGCTCGGCACCCCCGCCGTCAATCCGCCCGAGGATCCGCGCGGACAGCGGCGAATGGACGCGGCGCTGGCGGTGGGCGGGCTGTGACACCCGTCGCCGCCGCGATCCTGGCCGCGCTGCTGCTCGCCGCGGCGTTGCCGGCGCCGGCATCGGCGGCCGGCATCGCCCTGACCACGGAGGGCATCAGCACCAGCACGCCCGCACCGATGCCGGACCCGGACGCGAACGACCCGGCCGGGCTGCACGACGCGGCCCCGGCGGCCTCGCTGCGGCCCGGCGTCACGCGGCCCAGCCTCGGCCCGACCACGCCCAGCCAGGGCTATACGCCGGGCTCCAGCTACGACAGCGCCTTCGACAACCGGTTCCGCCCGCTGCCGACGCTCAATCTCAGCGTGAAGCTGCAGTAGCGGCCCGCGCCGCCTTCACCGCGTCCTGCAGGTCGGCCAGTTCCATCGCGCCGGGCAGCAGCTCGTTGCCGATGACGAAGGCGGGCGTGCCGTCCACGCCGAGCTTGTGGGCAAGATCGAGATTGGTCTGGATACGCGCGGCGATCGCCGGGTCCTGCATGTCGCGCTGCAGCCTCTCCCAATCGAGGCCGGCTTGCTTGACCGCGGTGCGCAGGCTGTCCTCGGTGATCTGCGGGCTGCCGCGCATCAGCGCCGATTGCAGCCGCGCATAGCCGTCCTGCCGCTGCGCCGCCAGCACGGCGCGCGCGCCGAGCACGCTGCCCGGGCCGAGGATCGGGATATCCTTGTACACCAGCCGGATCTTCGGGTCCTGACGCAGCAGGCTGTCGATCACCGGCACCATGCGCCGGCAATACGGGCAATGCAGGTCGTAGAACTCCACCACCGTCACGTCGCCCTTCGGGTTGCCGACCACCGGGTCGCCGGGTGCTGCGGTCAGCGCCGGCCCGGCCGCGGCGATGGCGCTGCGGGCGGCGGCCTCGTGATGCGCCGTCTCGCTCTCCTGCAGCGCCGTCACCGCGTCGCGCAGGATGGTGGGGTCGGCGATCAGCGCCTGGCGGACGATGGCGACGATCTCGGCGCGCTGCGCCGGGGTAAAGGTGCCGTCGTGCGGGTCGGCGGCGCGCACGGCGGGCGCCAGCAGCAGGCCGAGCAGCAGGAAAAGAAGAAAACGCATGGGCATCGGTCTCCGCGGCAATTGTCCAGGGAGGCGAACACGTCTATGGCGTCGCCGAGTTTCGTCAGGCGGCCCAGGTTCGGATCGGTGCCGGCCATTCGGAGGAGAAGGCGTGGCACAGGTGCAGAGCGGCGGCAACGGCTGGACGGGCATGGCCGGCAGGATAGCCCATGCCGTCGCCCTGGTCGCGGCGCTCACGACAGCGGGGTGCAACACGATCGACAGCGCGGTGCAGAGCGTCGGCAACGCGGTGGGCGGCGTCGTGCCCGGCAACAGCGGTCCGCCCAACGGCACGCCCGGCTTCGTCAAGGGATTCCTCGGCGGCGTCGCGGCCGACGAACCGAGCGCCGCCCTGGTCGGGCGCGAGGTGCTGTCGGCCGGCGGCACGGCAGCGGACGCCGCGGTCGCGGTCGGCTTCGCGCTGGCGGTCACGCTGCCGTCGCGCGCCGGCCTGGGCGGCGGCGGCGCCTGCCTCGCCTACGACCCGCGCCGCGACGGGCCGAACAAGGGCGTGCCGCAGGCGGTGCTGTTCGTGCCGCCGGCGCCGGCCCATCCGGGCGGCGCGGACCGGCCGGCGGCGGTGCCGATGCTGGCGCGCGGCCTGTTCCTGCTGCATTCGCGCTACGGCACCCGCCGCTTCGAATCGCTGCTCGGCCCGGCGGAGGCGATGGCGCGCGGCGGCGTCACCGTGTCGCGCTCGCTCGCGCACGACCTCAGCATCGTCGCCGGGCCGCTGGCGGCCGATCCGGGGGCGCGGGTGGTGTTCTTCCCCTCCGGCGCGCCGGTAACGGAAGGCCAGCGCTTTGTGCAGCCCGGCCTGGCCGCGACGCTGTCGCAACTGCGGCGCGCCGGGGCGGGCGATCTGTATCAGGGTGTGCTCGCGCACACGCTGACCGATGCCGCGCACGACGCGGGCGGCGGGCTGACGCTGGACGATCTGCGCGGCGCGCTCGCAAGCCTCGCGCCGGCCCTGCACCTTGCCGCCGGCGCCGACGAGGTGACGTTCCTGCCGCCGCCGGCCGATGGCGGGCTGGCGGCGATGGCGGCGTTCGCGGCGCTGCGCCAGGATCCGGCCGCGGTCGCCGCGGCGGGGGCGCGGGCGCTGGCGGTGGCGGCGCGCTGGCGCCAGGGCGGAACCGATGCGCAGGCGGTGCTGGCCGCCGCCGCGACGCTGCCGGCGGCGAGCCTGCCGCCGCTGCCGGCTTCCACCTCCTTCGCGGTGCTGGACCGGCACGGCAGCGCGGTGGTGTGCGCGCTCACCATGAACAACCTGTTCGGCACCGGCCGCGTGGCGAGCGGCACCGGCATCCTGCTCGCCGCTTCCCCCGCCGTGGTGCCGACGCCGCTGCTGACCGCGGCAATCGCCTATGCGCCGGGCCGGCACGCCTTCCGCGCCGCGGTGGGGGCGTCCGGGCAGGAGGGGGCGCCGCTCGCGGCGGCGGTGGCGATGCGGGGCGCGCTCGCCGCTGCGGGGCCGCAGGCGCAGCCGATGCCGGCGCCCGTGCCGGCACCCGGCCGCGCCAACGTCATCGCGTGTCCCAGCGGCCTGCCCGGCCCACCGCAATCCTGCGGCTGGGCGGTCGATCCGCGCGGCTCCGGCCTCGCGATCGGCGGCGAGCGGAGCGTGGCGGCGCCGCCGTCTGCGCCGCCGCTGCCGGACAACTACGCGCCGGCGCCCGGCGTGCCGACCTACCGGTAGGCGGCCGATGGCGCTGAAGATCGGCCGCGGCGCGGTGATTGCTGCTGCCTGAGGATCGACGCCAACATCTCCGCCCTCGCTCTCGTCGATTTGCGAAGCCGCTTTGCCCTGGCGTGACCGTGCGTGAGCAGGCAGATCGCCCTGACCGTAATCAGATGCAATCCCGGCGAGCGGGCGTTCTGGCTGTGCTTACCAGTGGTGCGGTGTGAACAGGCTGTAGCGGAACATGGCCAATACGCCGTAATTGAAACGGCTGCCATTGTTGCGGACCTGCTCATAGGCCGGCAGGAATCCCATGAGGGTCACCGAGTACGATCGTGCCGTGTAGATAATGCCGGGGTCGACAAGCAGGAGTTGGCCGCCGGTACCGGGAACGTTCTGCCCACCGGCCCGGTTGGCCACTGTCGATGTGTAGTTGCTCTCGACAAAGCCATAGACCTCGGCTGGAACGACGGCTTTCAGGCTGCCCGGCCACAAGCGATAGCGGAAGGCCGCATCAGCGTAAAATGTGTTGCCAAAACGGTAGCCGGCGGCGGCGCCGTTGGCCTGATATCCGGCCTCTGCCGCGGCATTCCAGTCGAGGGTCTGATACGACATGGTTACCGCGTCGCGCGACGCCCATGCGCCGGTGCCCGGCTGCCCGGCGCGAGGCATGAGACCATTCACGTTATCCATCCCGGTCGGCATGATGACGCCGGCATAGGGCGCGATGCGGAAGGTCGAGCCGGGGCCGTCCTGCTGAAAGACGGTGTAGCGCCCCTCCAGCACGGTATCGCCGAAGCCATTGGCGGTGACCCGTTGTGGGCCGCCCTTGCCGGCAATGGTGTCGGTATTAGAGACGAAGCTGTTATTCTGCAGAATGAACGCGAGATCGGGTGACGCGCCGTAGATGACGACATTTCTGTCGATGGTGCTACTGACGCCATCGGTGCTGTTTGTGTATTGCGGCTTAAGGTAGATGGTGACATTGCCAGCCGAGATCGGCGCCGCACCCGGAAAGGAGATTTGTGCCCTGGCCGGTCCCGCGAGCAGGACCAGCACGCCGAGCAGGACAGCCAAGCCGGCGGCCGCCCGGGCGATCCCTGCCCGGGCGCAAACGGCACGGCTTATTGCCCTGCCGATCCTGCTTTGGGGCAGGTTGGCAGCCGGCTGATCTCTCGGGGCGTGTAGCTTGCGCTTCTCACCGCGGCGCGAAGCTGGTCATCAGTAACGGTGGCGCCAGGCCGGATCTGCACGGTGGCAAGGGCATGTCGCAGGTCGAAGCTGGCACGCTCGACGCCAGGCACCGCCTCCAGATTCTTGATCAGGCCGAAGGTTGCAACTGGCGCAATGACCCCCCACACCGTCACCAGAGTTTCGCTGCACCCCGTGGTAGTCTCCGCATTGGCGCCGAACGCTGGCCCGGCCAGGGATGCTGCCATCAGGGCGGCAAGCATCCCCCGGCGCAATCGTGCGGCGCCCGCATTCCTTCCCGGACGACTGCCATGATGGCGGGTCGAGTCTGTCGATGGCATAGGAATCCTGTTCGCTGGAGTGTTCCGTGATGGCGCGTGCTTGCGCCGTCGATCACGCTATAAGCCCTGCGTCAGCCGGGGCATCCTGATATTTGTATCGCCGTGTTGCAAGCGCGCCCGCGATAACAGAGGGTTACAAGTCTCCGCCGCAATCGGGGCAAAACCCCGGCCGGTGGCGGAGCCGGGTCAAGCCGGCTGAGCGCGGCAGCGGACAATGTTGGGGAGGTATGGCACGTCCGGGCTGCCTGGGATGCCGAGCCTCGCGCCGAGGTCGTCCCAGACGGCGATGCCCGGCTTGCGGCAGGTCTTGCCGAGAGCGAGGAAGGCGTCGCGACAATCGCGTCCGGCGTCGCTTTTGGTGCCGCCGCTGACGTGACGCTTCGTCACCTGGCAGCGGATGTCGTTCTCCGATCCGTTAGTGTGCAGCGGGATCTCCGCATGTGCGAGCACCATCAGCAGTTCAGCCTCGTTGGCAAGCAGCCGCTGCAACAGGCGATCGAGGATGGCGAAGCCGGTACGGCGGTCGAAGATGCGGTCGAAGCGCGCCCGCAGTTCGCTGCGGCGCCGTGGCGTCGGCCCGACCCGATAGGCCTTCAGATCAGCATAGAACCACCAGATCAGCCTGCCGACATGCTCTTGGGCGGCGCGGCGCTGGTCGGTGAACGTCTCCAACTTGCGCACCAGGCGCTCGGCATGCACCCGGCAGAGCGCGTGCTGAACGACGCCGAACTGCCCGGCATCATCGCACCACGGCGTTGCGCAGAAAGCAGTGCGCCTGGATGCTGCCCCGCAGCGCCCCCTCAGTGGCGATGCGCACCGGATCGAGCGTGACCCGCAGCGCGGCGATGCCAAGGCTTTCGGGATGGCGTTGCCAAGCGGCCTGGTCGGCGAACTGCCGATCCGGATGCGCGGCCAGTTGGCGGATCACCGGCCCGGCGAGGGCGCGATCGCGCATGCAGGTAGGCGCCGCATCGTTGATCACGTAGTCGGTGTGGCCGGCGCGCAGCAGGGCGAGGAAGTTCAGCCTGCTCTTGCTGCGGGTCGCGCCGAACCAGGCGAAGTCGTCGTTGCCGATCTGCGTGCAGACGTTGTTGGCCCCACGGTGGCGCGCCGGAGTCGTCCACGCTGATCCACGCCGCCGTCTGCAAGCCAGCCCGCAGCACCTCGCGGTTCTCCGCGAGAAACGCGGCCTGGCCGTCGATCAGCAGGCGCATGACCTCGCGTTTGGAGATGCTGATGCCGATCGCCTGCAGCAGCGTGACCAACCGCTCGACGGTGACCTGGCCCTGATGATGCTGCATGAGCACGAAACGGCGCAGTTCGGGTCCGTACCCTTGTCCATGCTGCTCGGCTTGAGCGACGGACGGCCCTTCAGCCCCTTCGGCCGCGCGATCTCGTCACGCTGCGCCGAAATCATCTGCTTCAACTCCGCCACCTCGCCGAGCAGACACACCACCAGAGCTGCCAACTCCGCGCGCGACAGGCCGGACAGGTCAGCAGGGGGCTGCATGACTCGCGCGAATCGTACCCGACCGCGTCGGGGTAAGCCCCTGGATCAGCCATCGCACGGGATTTTGCCCGGTTACAATACTTCAGCGTGACGGGCTGGCGGGTGGGCTGGATGGTGCTGTCGGAGGATCTGGCGCGCCCGGTGGAGCGGCTGGTGCAGAACCTGTTCATCCGCTTCAGCTATTGCGGACCCGAGGCCGACATGGCGGCGGCAGCGGAGCGGCTGCACCGCTGGTCGGCGGGCGCACCCCCGGGCCGGGAATAGGATTGCTGGCCGGACGACGCCGTCGCTACATCGTGGCGCCGAGCTGCCAGGGCGCGAATTCCTCCGCGCCGAAATCGAACTGCTCGCTTTTGGTGCGCTCGCCGCTGGCCACGCGCAGGATCATATCGAAGATGCGCGCGCCGCATTGCTGCACCGTCTCGTCGCCGTCGAGGATGCTGCCGCAGTTCACGTCCATGTCGTCCTGCATGCGCGTATACATCGGCGTGTTGGTGGCGAGCTTGATCGAGGGCGCCGGCTTGCAGCCGAACACGCTGCCGCGCCCGGTCGTGAAGCACACCAGATTCGCCCCGCCCGCCACCTGCCCGGTCGCCGCCACCGGGTCGTAGCCCGGCGTGTCCATGAACACGAAGCCCTTCGCCGTCACCGGCTCGGCATAGCGCAGCACATCGACCAGGTTGGTGCTGCCGCATTTCGCCATCGCGCCAGCGACTTCTCCAGGATGGTGGTGAGGCCGCCGGCCTTGTTGCCGGGCGAGGGATTGGCGTTCATCTCGGCGCCCTCGCGCCTGGTGTACTCCTCCCACCAGCGCATCAGCGCCACCAGCTTCTCGCCGACCTCGCGCGACACCGCGCGGCGCGTCAGCAGGTGTTCGGCGCCGTAGGTCTCCGGCGTCTCGCTCAGGATCACCGTACCGCCGTGCCGCACGACCAGGTCGCTCGCCGCGCCGAGTGCCGGGTTGGCCGAGACGCCGGAATACCCGTCGGAGCCGCCGCATTGCAGCGCCACCGTCAGATCGCTCGCCGGCACCGTCTCGCGCGTCACGCGGTTGGCGTTCTGCAGGGCTTCCTTCACGAAGTCGATGCCGGCGGCGACGGTTTTCCGCGATCCGCCCATCTCCTGGATGTCCATCTTGCGCAAGCGGCCCGCCAGCCGCTGTTCCTCCATCAGGCCGCCGATCTGGTTCACCTCGCAGCCGAGGCCGAGCACGATGACGCTGTGGAAGTTCACATGCCGCGCAAAGCCGCCGAGCGTGCGCCGCAGCACCGTCAGCGGCTCGCCCGCCGTCATGCCGCAGCCGGTCTTGTGCGTCAGCGCCACCACGCCATCGACGTTGGGATAGTCGGCCAGCGGGTCGGCGCCGGTGATCGGGTTGCGCCTGAAATAGCCGGCGACCATGTCCGCGACATGCGCCGAGCAGTTCACGCTGGTCAGGATGCCGATGTAGTTGCGCGTGGCGACGCGCCCGTCCGGCCGGCGGATGCCCTGGAAGGTCGCCGGCGGATCGATATAGGCGGTCGCTGTGGCGTCCTCGCCGTAGGCGTAGTCCTTGGCGAAATCGCCCATGCCGCAATTGTGGACATGGACATGCGCGCCGGGCGCGATCGGCGCAGTGGCGAAGCCGATGATCTGGCCGTAGCGGCGGATCGGCTCGCCCGCCGCATGCGCCCGCACGGCGACCTTGTGCCCGGCGGGAATCCGGCTCGCCGCCGCCACGCCGTCGGCCACCGGCGCGCCGGGCAGCAGCGTCGCGCGGGCGATCACCACGCCGTCATCGGGATGCAGGCGGATCACGGGGGGCGGGGCCATGCGCGGTCTCCGGTCGGTCAGGCATGCGGGCTGTCGTGGCGGACCGTGGCGACCGCGGTGCGCGCCGCCATCGCCATCAGCGCGGCATCGTTGGCGATCGAGACCAGCCGGAAGCCCATCCCGAGCGCCCGCACGGCGTAGGCGGCGCCGCCGGTATGGATGCCGGCCTGCAGCCCGCGGGCGGCGCAGGCGGCGATCACGCGGTCGAAAATCGCCAGCATTTCCGGCTCCTCACGGTCGAGCTTCGGCACCAGGCCGTGCGAGAAGCCGAGGTCGGAAGGGCCGATATAGACGCCGGCGATGCCGGGCACGTCGAGGATCGCGTCGAGGTTCGCCACCGCCTCCCGCGTCTCGATCATCGGGATGCACAGCGTCTCGTCATTGGCGGTCTGCTGGTAGGAACTGGCCTTTCCGTATGTGACCATGCGGATCGGGCCGTTGCTGCGCGTGCCGCGCGGCGGATACTTGCAGGCGGAGACGAAGGCTTCCGCCTGTTCGCGGGTGTTGACCATCGGGCAGATCACGCCGTAGGCGCCGCCGTCCAGCACCTTGCCGATGATGCCCGGCTCGTTCCACGGCACGCGCACCATCGGCGTCACCGGATGGGCCTGCATGGCCTGGAAGCAGGCGATCATCGACTGGTAGTCCTGCACGCCATGCTGCAGATCGACCGTGACCGAATCGAAACCGCACTGGGCCATCGTCTCCGCCGAAAACGCGGACGGAATGGCCAGCCAGCCGTTCACCACGGCCTTGCCTGCGGCCCAGATCTGTTTGACGTTGTTGGCCATCGCCGTGCGCTTCCTCCACCCTCTCGCGACCGCACGCTAGGCGCCGGCCGGGGGTGGGGTCAATTCGCGCCGCGCAGTCCTGGGACCAGAGAATGACAAGCCCTGTCGAGACCGTCATCGCCGAGGCCAGCCGCTTCCTCGGCAACCGCCTGAGCGTCAACGCCGCACTGCGCGAACAGCACAGCCACGGCGAGGACAGCCAGCCGCCCCGCCTGCCCGACGCGGTGGCGTTCGCCGAAACCACCGAGGAGGTGTCGCGCCTGCTGGCGCTGTGCCACGCCCACGGCGTGCCGGTGGTGCCGTTCGGCGCCGGCACCTCGCTGGAAGGGCACGTGACGCCGGTGCGCGGCGGCATCAGCCTCGACCTCACCCGCATGACGCGGGTGCTGGAGGTGAACCCGGCGGACATGGACTGCCGCATCGAGGCCGGGGTGACGCGGCAGACGCTGAATGCGCATCTGCGCGACGAGGGCCTGTTCTTCCCGGTCGATCCGGGCAGCGAGGCCACCATCGGCGGCATGTGCGCGACCCGCGCCAGCGGCACCAATGCCGTCCGCTACGGCACCATCCGCGAGAACGTGCTCGGCCTGACGGTGGTGCTGGCCGACGGCCGCGTCATCCGCACCGGCGGGCGGGTGCGCAAATCCTCGACCGGCTACGACCTGACGCGGCTGTTCATCGGCTCGGAGGGCACGCTCGGCGTGATCACGGAAATCCAGCTCCGCCTGCATGGCATCCCGGTTGCGATGAGCGCCGCCACCTGCCAGTTCGACGCGCTGGCGGGCGCGGTGGAGACGGTGATCGCGGTGATGCAGGCCGGCATCCCCGTCGCCCGCATCGAACTGCTCGACGACGTCCAGATGGCCGCCTGCATCGCCTACTCGAAGCTGGACGGACTGGCGGCGACGCCGACGCTGCTGTTCGAGTTCCACGGCACCCCCGCCGCCGTCGCCGAGCAGGCCGCCGATGCCGAGGAAATCGCCGCCGGCTTCGGGGCAAGCGGCTTCCGCTGGGCCACCGACCCGGAGGCGCGGACGCGGCTGTGGCAGGCGCGGCACGACGCCTACTGGGCCGGCATGGCCTCCCGGCCGGGGCACAGGCCGCTGACCACCGACGTGATCGTGCCGATTTCCCGGCTTGCGGAGGCGGTGCTGGCAGCCAAGCAGGACATCGTCGAATCCGGCCTCAGCGCGCCGATCGTCGGCCATGTCGGCGACGGCAATTTCCACGCCCTGATCCTGGTGCCGCCGGAGCCGGACGGGCTGGCCCGCGCCTGGGCGCTGGACCGCAAGATCGTCGCCCGCGCGCTGGCACTCGGCGGCTCCTGCAGCGGCGAGCACGGCGTGGGCATCGGCAAGCGCCAGTTCCTGGAACAGGAACACGGGGCGGAAGCGCTGGCGGTGATGCGGTCGCTGAAAGCCACGCTCGATCCGCGCGGCATCCTCAACCCGGGCAAGATGTTCCTGAACTGACCCGCCGCTGTCGCGTTGCGCGGGAGTTGGCGCGCGCGCTTGGCAGATGCGCAGTTGGAAGGTTCCCGGCCGGCGCACGGCGGGCGCCCGGTGGCAAGAAGGTGATAGGCTGTTGCGCCGGCAGCATGTAACGTAGGCGGCACAACACGACCGAACACCGGGAACTGTTCTGCCATGCCGCCTGATCCTGCGCCCCGGCCAACCGGGGCCACGCGCCGCAAAGGCGAGGCGCCGGCGCCGCGTACCGCCGCAACCAGCCGCGCCGACCTTGTGGCGCGCGTGCTGGCGGCCGACATCCTGGACGGGCGCCGCGCCATCGGCGGCGACCTGCCCGCCGAGGCCGACCTGGCCGCCGCCCACGGATGCAGCGTCGCCGCCGTGCGCACGGCGCTGCGCGATCTGGAGGGGCTGGGCCTGATCGCGCGCAGCCGCGGCGGGGCGGCGCGCGTCATCGCCGGCGACATTCGCGCGCACTACGCCGTGGCCGCGCAGACCGCCGGCCCCGGCGGCAATTACGTCGCCCGGACGAAGCTGCTGATCGAGCGGCAGCGCCCGGTCGTCGCCGACGCCGAGCTGGCGCAACTGCTCGATGCCGCCGAGGGCACGAAGTGGCTGCGCCTCGGCGGCCTGCGACTGGCGGCGGATGCGGTGTTCGGTCCGCTGTCCTGCGTCGATGCCTGGATTGCCACCCGCGCCGCCGCGATCGCGCCGCCGGAGACGCTCACGCCGGAGGCGCTGGAGACGCTGCTGAAGGTGTCGATCGCCGAGATGGAGGAGGAAGTGGCGGGCGGCGTGCTGACACCGGCGCAGGCGCGGTCGCTGCGCGCGCGCGGCGGCGCCGCCTGCCTGTCGCTGCTGCGCCGCTATCGCCGCCGCGGCGGCGCCGTGGTGGCGGTGGTGCGCGACACCCATCCGGCCGAGCGGGCCGGCGTACTGGTGCGCCTGCGCCGGCTGTAGGGCAACGACGGCGCGACGACGAATTCATCCGCCGGCGCCTGCGGACCCGCCTGCCGCGCGTTACAACGGCGGCAACCGACCGAAGCAGGAGCACGACCCGGCATGGAGACGATCGCCCCCTTCCGTATCACCGTCT
>JAJZVE010000049.1 GCA_021845835.1 Pseudomonadota bacterium
AATGACACTTACGGCCACGCCTTGGATGCGGCACCTCACCCCTTGTCACGTAATGTACCGGACCTTGCTTATTATATCTGCGGGACGTCGAAATGCTTAGCGCCCGGTATGCGCGTCGGCTACCTGCTCGGCCCACCTGGCACTGAGCGTAAGTTGGCCAGCATCGTTCACGCCACCATTTGGTCCGTTTCCGGCTTCGCGGCAGAATTAGCTTCCCAATGGATCAATGCAGGGACGGCACAGCGCCTGATCCTTTGGCACCGCAAGGAATCCGCCCGCCGTGCCGCATTGGTTGCGGCCGCGCTGCCTGGTTTGAAGCTGCAGAGCGCCGCCGGACTGTATCACACTTGGCTGCCTTTGCCCACGCCATGGCGGGGCATCGATTTTGCCAGCCAATTGGCTAGTGCGGGTGTGCGTGTCTCGCCGGCGGAAGTGTTCACCGTTGATACCCACCCCGCTCCGCAGGCCATTCGCATCAGTCTTGGCGGCGCACTAACGGATGGCCGGCTGAACCGCGCTATGCGGATCATAAGCGGCCTGCTTGAGCGACGCCCGGAGGACATGTTCTCCGACCACCTGATCTGAGTACATTTGCTGTCGAATCGCAAATTGTATGCATTGACTATGCCGGCGATGTAGTCCGACAGTCATGGTCGTCGCAACACGCCCGGCGCCTTCACCCCGGAGGTTCGCGCCCAACCTGGAGGCACGCATGGTCCATGTCAGTAACCCGATTTTGATCGACCGGGAGCCATACACGCCGGGACTTTCGAGGGAGCATGTCGCCGGGCTGACCGGCCTGCCGCTCGACGCCGTGGCCAAGCTGGGATCCGCGGAAAACCCTTTCGGTGCCTCGCCTTTGGCGCAAGCGGCGGTGGCAGACTCGCTTGGCATCCTCGACATCTATCCGTCCTGGACGAACGAGTCCCTACGCCGTGCCATCGCGGCGCGTTACGGCGTGGCGGCTGACCAGGTTGTATGCGGCGCCGGCGAGACGGAGATCATCGCCACCCTCATCCGCACTTTTGCAGCACCCGGCGAGACGGTTCTGATGATGGAACCCTGTTTCCCGATCTATCATATTTATACCGAGAACGATGGTCGCGTGCCGGCTTACGTTCCGCTCGGTCCGGATTTCGCCCTGCCGATCCAGGCCTACATCGAGCAGCTGCGCGCATTGCGCCCAGCCATCGCCTTCATCACCAACCCTCATAGCCCGTCTGGCCATTTCATGACGGAGGCCGACATTCGGCAAATTTGCGACGCCGCTGGCGACACGTTGGTTGTGCTGGACGAAGCCTATATCCACTTCACCGAAACCGATGGCAGCATTCATTTGCTACCCGACTATCCGAACCTGATCGTGCTTCGTACCTTCTCCAAGGTGTTCGGTCTGGCCGGCTTGCGCGTCGGCTTCGGCGTGGCAGCCTCCTCGATCATCCGGCCGCTGTGGAACGCCAAGCCGACCTGGAATCTCGGACAGGCGCAACTCGCCGGCGGGGTCGCGGCGCTGAAGGATGACGTGCATGTCAAGCGCACAGTCGCTATGGTGGCAGAAATGCGCGGCTATGTGGCGCAGCGACTCTCCGGTCTACACGCCTTCCGTATGGTGCCGCAGTCCCTTGCCAATTTCTTTCTCGTTGAGATTCTAGATACCGATCGCTTCGATTCCACTAGTATATTCGAGGCATTATTGAAACGCGGCGTCATAGTGAAGGATGGCTCAATCTTCCGGGGGTTGGGCAAGCGTTTTCTGAGAGTAGACGTCAGCCTGCAGCGCCATATGGACCGCTTTGTCGACGCGCTGACAGAGATCGAGCGCGAGGGCACTTGATCTCCCTGTGCATCGGCATCGATGTAGGCGGTACGTTTACCGACGTCGCTGTGCTCGACCCGGCTCAGGGGCGCTGTGAGTTCGCTTTCAAAATACCATCCACGCCGGATGATCCCGCACGCGCATTCATGGCAGCGCTAGACCGGGTCGCGACGCTGCGGGACGTTGTAGGCGCCGCGATCTGCCACGGCACAACAATTGGCACCAACACGTTGATCGAACGGCGGGGCGGTCCAACAGCCTTGGTTGCGACCAAGGGGTTTCGTGACGTCATCGAAATTCGCCGTCAGGCCAGGCCGGAACTCTATACGTTCGACCAACGCATCTCACCGCCCTTGGTGCCTGACGCGTTGCGTTTCGAAATCGGCGGACGTTTGGCCTATGACGGTGCCGAAGTCGTGCCTCTGCCGCCACTGGACGATCTGATTGTTGCGTTGCGGGCAGCGAAACCTGCTTCTATCGCGATCTGTTTACTGAACAGCTACGCCTCTTCCGCCCACGAGATCGCAGTGGCAGAGGCGCTACGCGCCGCATTTCCGGGCATATTCGTCACCATATCCAGCGATCTCGCCCCGGAAGCACGGGAATATGAGCGCACTAGCACCACCGTGGTAAATGCCTATCTTGGCCCCGCCGTCAGCGCATATATTGATCGACTGAAGAACAGCCTGGGCCGGCGTGGTATCCAATCCTTGACCACCGTAAAGTCGAGTGGAGGTCTGACGGGTGTCGCCAATGCTGTGCGCCAGCCGGTGCATCTGGTGGAATCTGGTCCCGCTGCGGCCCTCGTCGCCAGCGCCCGGTTCGGCACCGCAATGGGCGTGAGTCACGTGCTGGCGTTCGACATGGGGGGCACCACTGCCAAGGCTGGCATCGCTATCGACGGCGAACCTCGAATCACCACCGAGTTCAGCGCTGATGCTCTGGTGGAGGGGCGCAATGTCGGGGGTTACCCCATTCTGAGTACCGTGCTGGATTTGGTAGAGATTGGTGCCGGCGGCGGTTCCATTGCCTGGTTGGACGAGGCGGGTGTGTTGAAAGTCGGTCCACGCAGCGCTGGTGCTCAGCCAGGCCCTGCCTGTTATGGGTTCGGCGGCAGCCAGCCTACCGTCACCGACGCGCATGCCTTCATTGGCACGCTGGTGCCAGCGGCGCTGGAACGCTCCGGCATACGTCTGGACATTGGCCGCGCGGCGGCGGCGCTGGACACTATTGCGCGGCCGCGTGGCTGGACCGTTGCGCAGACAGCCCACGCGGTGATCGACATCGCCGTGGCTCGCATGGCGGAGATAGTGCGGTTGGCGACGCTTCGGCGGGGGCTGGACCCGCGGGATTTCGTTATGGTACCCTCCGGCGGTGCCGGCCCGCTGCACGCAGCTGCCATCGCGGCACAGGTCGGCATCAGTCGTATACTGGTGCCGCCCATGCCGGGGATGTTTAGTGCGCTGGGCGCAGCAATCGCCGATATACGCCATGACGTCGGCCGCTCAGTGCTGCGGATTGTGGCGGATCTGGCACCCGAAACGCTAGCGACCTTGTTCGAGGAGCTGAGTGAGAGACTGGATGCGTTGTTAGCCGCCGAGCCCATGCAGGGTAAGGTTCAACGCCGGCGTTTCGCGGACATACGCTTTCGCGGACAGCTTTTCGAACTGAGGGTGCCGCTTGGTGAGGTTTTGCCTTCGCCGTCCGAACTGGATGCCGCATTCCGGGCTGCCTACGCCGCCGAATACGGCCTTGATCTGGTGGATTCTGTGCCCGAATTGGTGGCGGTCAGAATGGTGACGGTGCTGCAGCGGGAGGTTGGCGGGCACACCGTTTTCACCGCACCCGCCGTGGCATCAGACTATCGGGGGCTACCTGAAAGCATCCTGCTGCTAGATCGCGACGGCGCATCGCGCGCCGCCCGTCTGATGCGACCCGGCGAGACCGGCGCAGCATCCGGCCCTGCCGTGGTGCTAACGCACGGCGCTACCATTGTGGTACCACCTGGCTGGACCGTCGTGGTCGAACCGAATGGCGTCGTCATCCTCGCGCTCGAGGATTCAGCATGACAATACCGCCTGAGTCCCTGCTAGCGCGTGATCCCGTCACTTTCGAGGTGATTCGGGGCGGGCTCTACGCCATCTGCGAGGAAATGAAAGCGGTGGTAATGCGCACGTCGTTCTCACCTCTGTTGAGTCTATCTGCCGACTTATCCTGTGCGTTGCTGGACACAGCAGGTGAGGTGGCCGCGCAAGGCAATGACATTCCGGTACATTTAGGCGCTATGCCGTTCACCGGGCGCGCCGTATTGAGTGCCTTTCCGGCGGCGGGCTGGAACGAGGGCGACGCCGTACTGCTGAACGACCCTTATCAGGGCGGTTCGCATTTGCCGGATATGTCGCTACTGATGCCGGCTTTTGCCGAGGGCGCGTTGCTCGGCTTTACCGCGACGCGCGTGCATTGGCCGGATGTGGGAGGCATTGCTGCCGGCAGTTCGTCTGTGACCGATGAGATCCTCAAGGAGGGTCTGCGCATCCCGCCAATCCTGATCCTGCGGGGTGGCCAGGTGCGGGAGGACGTGCTGAACCTGATTCTGGCAAATGTCCGCGTGCCGGAGGATCGGCGCGGTGATTTTCGCGCCCAACTCGCCGGCAACATGCGCGGCGTGACCCGGATGCAGGACTTAGCGCGACGCTACGGCGCGCAATTGGTACGCCAGGTGTTGGCGGATTCACAAATCTATAGCCGATTGCAGATGCAAGCGCGGCTAGCCGCCCTGCCAGATTGCGACGTAAGCCACGCGGAGACGATGGATGGCGATGGTTTCGTCGCAGGCCAAGCTTTGACCATCCAGGTTCGGATAGTGAAAACCGGCGCTACGGTGGCCGTCGATTTTACCGGAACCGCCGCTCAAGCGCGTGGTCCGGTCAACGCGACGTTGCCGGTGACCGCATCCAGTGTCTACTATACGCTGATCAGCTTGGTAGGCGGTGAGGTGCCGCCGAACTCTGGTGCCTATTCCATAGTATCGATCAATGCGCCCAAAGGTAGCCTGGCGCATGCTGTTTACCCCGCTCCGGTCGTCGCCGCGAACACGGAAACATCGAACCGTATCGTCGACGTGCTGTTGGGTGCCCTTGCCAAGGCATTCCCGGAGCGTGTGCCAGGCGGTAGCTATGGCTCCGCCTGCGTCGTCACCTTTGGCGGCTATGACCCAACAAGGGGCCGCCACTTCGTACATTACGAGACGGTGGGAGGTGGCATGGGCGCCCGACTTGGTCATGACGGTGCCAGCGGCCAACGTGTCCACATGGGCAACACGATGAACTTGCCGATCGAGGCGCTTGAATCTTCCTTCCCAGTTCGCTTCCACGCCTATGAATTGCTACGGAAAACGCGCGGCGCCGGACAGTGGCGAGGCGGTGCAGGGGTTCGCCGGGTGGTGGAGATGCTCACAGATGGCGTGCAAGCCTCCGTGCTAGGTGAGCGTACGGTGACGCCGGCTGCCGGTGTGAATGGCGGCGCGGCAGGCGGCCTCGCCCAGTTCACGCTGTTGACGGCCGACGGCACCATCCGCAGGCTAGATTCGAAAAGTGGCCCGCATTTGATGGGCCGTGGTGACCGGTTGGATATCTGCACCGCAGGCGGTGGTGGCTGGGGCAAGCCCCTTGCCAAGGAGAGTTAAGATGAATCGAACGCATCGGGAGGCACTACTTGTGCTCTCGTTGAACACGGTGATGGAGAACTATCTGCACGGGCTACTGAAAGTGCGCTTCAGCGTCTACAGCACCGATGCACCTGGCCGCTACGACGCATGAGCACGAGATTATCATGATCGAGCCACGCCCCAAAAGGTGCAGCCAATCTGGGCACGGTGAAGCCAGAGGTACACGTATTTGGATGCGCGTCCGTGTTTCCGTGGTAAACAGCAACTCAGCCGTTCTGGAGGCGATATCGACTTATTCCACGGCCGCTACGCCCGGATTGCCGCAAGTTATCTGAGTGCTAGAGAGCGGCCTCCAAGAAATCGTATGGCAGCCGGCAGGCTGCTACATGGATATTGCCAATGGCAGGAGGTGTGATGCAGTTGCGGCTGGCGGAATGAGGCACGCCGGCGATGAACTCCGCCGCAACCGCTGGTATGTCGCCATTGCGCAAAGGAGACAACACATCCAGCCAATACGTGGAGGAAACTATGAGATATTTACGAAACTCCCAATCACCACTGCAGCAAGGCACGAGACGTGGCCGATGGTTGCCCATCTGCTCCGCGCTAACCGCGCTGCTCATAGCCGCTGCGGCTCTCCTTTCGTCACCCCTGATGGGGCGTGCCGATGAGGTGCCGTTTCGGATCGGCGTGATTGTCGATATGAGCGGTGTCTATGCGAGCAATGGTGGGCCTGGCGCCGTGGTGGCCGCGCGCATGGCGGTGCAGGATTTTGGTGGCAAGGTTCTCGGCCGCCCGATCGAGATTCTTTCGGCGGACTATCAGAACAAGGCAGAAATTGCCTCCTCGATCGTACGAAAATGGTTTGATGTCGACAAGACCGAGATGGCAATCGAATCGACTGATTCTGCTGCCGCCCTGGCAATTCAGAAGATTGGCCAGGAGCATAAAAAGATCACCATTGCAGCCGGCTCTGCGACCGATCGGCTGACCAACGAGGCGTGTAGCCCATACGGAATCCATTATGTATACGATACCTATTCCTTGGCGACGGGGGCCGCGCGGGCGCTCGTTCCTAAAGGCGACAAGACATGGTATTTCATCGGCGCCGATTATGCATTCGGACACGCACTCGAGAGCGAGACCGCCGATACCGTGAAGCAGCTCGGCGGCAAGGTCCTCGGGGTTTCCTGGCATCCACTCAGCACTAGTGACTTCGCAACCTATCTTCTTGCGGCACAAGCTTCGCACGCGCAGGTGATCGGACTTGCGAACTCTGGCACTGATACTGCCAACGCTCTGAAGCAGGCAGTTGAATTTGGCCTGTCGCGAAATGATCAAAAAATTGTGGGTCTTTTGATTTTTAATACAGACATAAAAGCTCTTGGGCTTCCAGTGGTGCAGGAGATGCAATTTATTACTGGTTACGACTGGAACTATGACGAAGCAACACGGGAATTCGGCAAGCGCTTCGATGCGCAGTTCCACGCCATGCCAACAATGATACAGGCTGGCATCTATTCCGCTGTCCGGCATTATCTACAAGTGGTGCAGGATCTCGGCACCGCAGACGCGGACAAGGTGATGGCGCGGCTCCGCGAGACGAAATTCGACGATTTCTTTGCCCGCAATGGCCATCTCCGCGCCGACGGACTGATGGTACATGACATGTACTTGGCCGAGGCGAAAAAGCCGGCGGAATCGACGGGCCCCTGGGATCTGGTCAAGATCGTGAAAATCATCCCCGGGGATGAAGCCTATGCTCCGCTGGCCGAAAGCCGCTGCCCGTTGGTGAAAAAATAACCGCGCCGCCTCGGGCGCAGCGGTCAGGGCAGAGTGAGAATGATCTTGCCCTGTACCGCACCATCGCGCAGCGCCCGCAGCGCTACCTTGAACTCTTCAAGCGGCAGCCGGCTATCGATCACCGGGGTGAGCTGGCCCTCGAGATGGCGCGCGAACAGATCCGCCTGTACGCGCGCGACCAGTGCTGGCGCGCGCTCGCGATAATCGGACCATTGCAGACCGAGCACGGCGATGTTCTTGACCAGGAGGTAATTGGCCCGAAAGTCTGGGATCTCGCCGCTTGCAAACCCGATCACGACGAGCCGCCCGCACCAGGCGAGCGCCCGCAGGGCAGCGGTACCGTAAGCGCCGCCGACCGGGTCGATCACCACGTCAACACCACGCCCGCCGGTGGCCGCCCGTGCCGCGTCGCGAAAGTCATCCGGCGCCAGAGCGGCGCCGGCTTCGATTACGACATCGGCGCCGGCGGCGCGCGCGATTGCCGCGTCCTCAACGGCGCGGACCGAGGCGATCACCGGCGAGGCGCCAAAAGCGCGCGCGAGCTGGATCGCCGCAGTGCCGATGCCGCCCGAGCCACCGAGGACCAGAACGCTTTCACCAGCTTGCAGTCGCGCCCGCTCCGCGAGCGCGAAATGCGCGGTCTGATAGGTAAGGCCAAGCGCCGCCGCGGTCTCGAAATCGACACCATCGGGAATCGGAAAGCATTGCGCCGCCGGGGCGCAGAGCTTTTCGGCATAGGCGCCATATTCCACCTGCACCGCGACGTGATCACCGATCGCGAACCCGCCAACCCCCGCGCCGAGCGCCGCAATCCGCCCGGCGGCGGCTTTGCCCGGTGAGAATGGCGGCGGTGGACGGAACTGATATTTGCCCTCGATGACCAGGAAATCGGGATAATTGGTGTCTACTGCGGCGACATCGATGACCACCTCGCCGCGGCCGGGTACCGGGTCCGGTATCTCGGCGACGAAGACGCGCTCGAATTCCATCGGCGCGGGCACGACAACCGCTTTCATGCGAAATCATCGTTATCATTATCGGCACCAAGCATGGGTGCGCGGCGCGGCACGGCCTCGGCGGGAGCACGAAACTGGGGGGCAATCGGCATTGGCAGAGCCGGCATGGTCGCACCGGAATCGTTGACAAGGCGATAGGTGAAGAGCCCACGTGCCACGAAATGTGGGTCGGCCATCGCTTCCGCCAGCGTCGCGACGATCGAGCAGCAGCAATCGGCCTGCGCAAACACCGCCCGCCAATGCTCGGAGGGTTGCGCCGCGACGAGGGCGGCTACGCCGCGCCTGGTAGCCTCCGGATCCCTGGCATCATCCTGAAGCTCCGGCGCAAGGTCGATCGCGGTGCAGAACGCCGCCCAGAACCGATCCTCGATCGCGGCCACGGCGACGATCCGCCCATCCGCCGCTGGGTAGAGCTGATAGCGCGGCGAGCCTCCTGTCACCAGATCGGTGCCGTTGCCCGGCCATCGCCCAGTCGCTGCCCCCTGCCCCATCGCCCAATAGAGGAAGGGGAAGAGATTGTCGGTCATGGCGATGTCGAGATGGCAGCCGCGCCCGGTGACCTCGCGCGCACGAAGCGCGAGCAGGATATTCAAAACCGCCGGGTATGACCCGCCGGCGATGTCGGCGATCAGCGCCGGCGGCACCTGCGGGCGCGCCGGATCGCCACTAGAGAGGGCGAGCAAGCCGGTATCGCCGATATAATTGAGGTCATGTCCAGCGACGTCACGTTTCGGCCCGGTTTGGCCGTAGCCGGTGATTGAGCAATAGATTAGCCGCTGGTTGCGCGCGGCGACGGCGTCATAGCTGAGCCCGAGGCGTGCCATCACCCCGGGCCGGAACTGCTCCACCAGGACATCGGCGCGAGCGATCAGCGGGGCGAGGCGCTCGCGAGCCCAGGGATCCTTAAGGTCGAGCGCGAGGCTGCGCTTACCGCGGTTGAGGAGGGCAAAATTGCTACTGTCGGAACCCCAGCGCGGGTGATAATGGCGCATTTCGTCACCCATCTCGGGGCGCTCGATCTTCACTACCTCCGCCCCCGCTTCGGCGAGCATCAGAGTCGCCATCGGCCCCGGAAGCAGTGTGGAGAAATCGAGCACCAGTACCCCTTCGAGCGGCCTCATGTTACCCCACCCCGTGGGCACGGCGGTGGGCGGCGACCACGGCTCGGCGCGCCGGCGCGTAGGCTGCGGTGCCGTAGATCTCGAACAGCGCCCGGCAGACGTCGTGATGATCGGCTAGGCCGCCGCGTTGGACGCGCTCGATCGGCCCCTCCGGATAGCCGAGACCGAGGCGGCAAGTCACGTCCATGTCGTGGGCGCTGGCCAGACCCTCATCGAGGAAGCGGAGGGCGGCGTTGAGTTTCGGGCGAAGCAGCCGGTCAACGATGCGCCCAGCCTGATCGGCGACGACGACGACCGTGAGCCCCGCTGACGCGAGCACGTCCCGCGCGGCGGCGATAGCGCCATCCGCGCTCCGCGGCTGGCGCACAAGTTCGACCAGCGGCGAAGGCGGATCGGCACCGTTCCGCCAACGCGCCAGGCCGAGCACGTTCGAGCCCTCCTCGCCGGCGGCTTCGCCGGTATGGACTCCCAGGCATTCGCACCCAAGTTCGATCAGAATCGCAGTGCGGGCAGGGTCTGACCGGAATGGCGCGCCAGCGAGGAAGATCATTACCTCTGCCTGCTCAGATGGGACGGCGCCAGCAAGAAATGGGTCGCCGGGGGGGAAAGCGCGGCTGTCGCCACCGGCGATGATCGCGTAGCTTGGGGCATGGCTTGGAGCATGGGGCAGGGTCATACGTCAGCTCCCGAACATGGCGTTGCCGTCATAGCGAAAAAAGCCGCGCCCGCTTTTGCGGCCGAGATGTCCGGCCGCGACCATGCGCCGGAGCAGCGGCGGGGGGGCAGCGCGCGGGTCAAGCGTGATTGGGTAAAACGCCTCGCCGAGCCGGAGTTGCGTATCCAGCCCGACGAGATCGATCAGTTCCAGCGGACCCATCTTGTAGCCAAGCGCCGCCTTGATCGCGGTGTCGATATCGGCCGGGGTCGCGACCCCGGCCTCTACGGCGCGGATAGCGTCGTTGTTGAACGGGACGAGGAGAGCATTGAGAATGAAGCCGGGCTTGTCCTGTGTGCGCACCGGCGTCTGGCCGCAGGCTTCTGCCCATGCCCAGGCGGCGTGAAGCGTGTCGGCCGAGGTGTTGATCCCGGGCGAAACCTCAATCAGCCGCATGAGCGGCGCCGGCAGGCAGAAATGGAGGCCGATCACCCGGTCCTCACGGCCGCAGCCAGAGGCAATTTCGGTGATCGAGAGGGTCGACGTGTTGGAGGCGAAGATCGTCTCCGGCGGGCAGATCGCGTCGAGTTCACGAAACAACGCGCGTTTGGTGGCGAGATCCTCGAACACCGCCTCGATCACCAGGTCACAGGTGGCGAGGGCGGCGAGATCAGCGGCGGGTACCATCGCCGCGAGCGCCGCATCGCGTGCCGGCGCCGTCATTTTGCCGCGGGCGACTGCTTTGTCAAAAAAGGCGGCGCTTTCCACGCGTGCCCGCGCCAGGGCGTCCGAGCTGGTGTCATGGCAGAGGGTACGAAAGCCAGCCCGCGCTGCGACGATTGCGATCCCCGCGCCCATAGTGCCGCCGGCGCCGCAAACGCCGACGCTGCGTATCGCACCGACGCTCACCGCGAGCGCTCCCTGGCGGCAAAGCTGCGGCCGATCAATTGCCTATGCACCTGGTTCGTGCCCTCCCAGATCTGGGTGATTTTCGCATCTCGCATCAGGCGCTCGACGCGGTGATCGCGGCAATAGCCATAGCCGCCGAACATCTGCACCGCTTCCGTCGCCACCCGCATAGCGAGATCAGAGGCGCGCATTTTGGCCATCGACGCCTCGATACCGAAATCGGTCTCGCCCGCCTCCAGCATTTCCGCGACATGGTCGAGCCAGGTTTCGGCCATGGCAATATCGGTTGCAAGATCGGCGAGCAGGAATTGATTGGCCTGGAAATCGACGATGCGCCGGCCGGACTGGCGGCGCTCGTTCATATAGGCCACCATATCTGCGAACGCCGCTTTGGCGATGCCGAGCGCGTGCGCAGCGATCGAGGGGCGGGATTTGTTGAGCGAGGACAGAAGGATCGCAAGTCCCTCGCCGGGCGCCCCGAGCAGATTGGCGCGCGGCACCCGGCAGTTGTCGAAATTGATCGCCGCCGTCGAGGAGGCGCGATGGCCCATTTTGTCCTCGAGCCGCGCGACTGAGAACCCCGGCGTGTCCCGCGCCATCACTAGAACCGAGATCGCTGCGCGCGGATCCTCGATGCCATGCCATTTGCCGAACACCAATAGAAGATCTGCAACATCGCCGTTGGTAATAAAAATCTTGCCGCCATTAATGAGGATCTGATCGCCGTCCTCACGAAAACTGGTGCGCATGCCGGTTGCGTCCGAGCCAGCATGGGGCTCCGTGATCGCGAGCGCGCCGAGGCCACCTTGGGCGATCCGCGGCAGCAGCCGGGATTTCTGCGCCTCCGTCCCGAGATCGATCAGCGGCTTCATGCCGTGGAAAGTAGTCGCGTAGATGATCCCAGTGGACGCGCAAGCGGCAGAGATCGCTTCGACGCAGGCAAGATATAGGCGATAACGCATCGGCGAACCGCCATAAGCTTCAGGAATGAAGATGGCATTCATGCCTAATTCGTTCAGGGCTTTGATATTCTCCCAGGGAAACTCTCCGGTGCGGTCGTAATGCTCGGCGTGCGGGGCTATCACATTGTCTGCCAAGTGCCTTATCTGATCGAGGACGATCCGCTCATCCTCATGCCAGGCGCGCCGTTGCTCCAGTTTTTCAAAAATCTTCATGCGTGATTAGATCCGTGTCCGCCGTCCATCGTGATGGTCTCACCGGTGAGATAGGGGATGTCGGCCTCGAACAGGGTGCCGACCAGGCGGGCGACCTCTTCGGGCGTGCCGGCGCGCCCGAGCGGCACGCGGCGCGCTAGATAGGCGCGGTTTTTCTCCTGCGCCAGGAATTCGCGGTTGAGGTCGGTTTCGATATAGCCAGGGGCCACGTTGAGGACGCGGATGTAATCACGTGCCCATTCCGCGGCGAGGCAGCGCGTCATCGCGCCAACTGCCGCCTTCGCCGCGCAATAAGCGAGATTGCCCGGCACCCCGAGGCGCTCGAAGAAGGAGCCGATATTGACGATCAAGCCGCCGCCGGACGCTTTTAGATGAGGATAGACCTCGCGGCAGCCGACCATCACTGCAGTTGCGTCGAGACGCATCACCGCTTCATAGGTCTCGGTCGCGAGTTCTGCACTTACCCCCGAACGATGCGCGCCAGCATTGTTGACAAGGCCGATTATCGGCCCCGAGCCAGCAATCGCGGCGAAGCATGCATGGAGCGCGGCCTCGTCCGTCACGTCACAGGCATAACCGGTGCCGGCGCTGCTCGAACCGCTTCGCGACAGGCCGGCGACGCGGTACCCGCGCTCGGCCAGATCGCATGCGATAGCGGCCCCGATGCCGCGGCTCGCACCGGTGACGATGATCTGCCCACGTGTCGGGAGGTGGTTGCGCTCAAGCATCGCTGAACCGCGCCGGCCGCTTCTCGATGAACGCCGCCATACCTTCCTCGGCATCTGCGGTCCGGAAGGCAAGGGTGGAGAGATCTGCTTCGATCTGCAACCCCTCGGTGAGCGAGACTGCCCGCGCGCGCTGCACAGCGGCACGGGCAAAGCCCAGCGCGGGCAGGCCATAGCCGGTGAATTGCGCGGCAAAGGCTAGAGCGGCGTCGACAGGGTCCCCTTCTATTAGTTTCGAGACGAGACCGATCTGCGCGGCCTCCTCAGCATCCACCGTTCGCCCAGTCATGATTATCTCCAACGCCCGCGCTTCACCAACAATACGTGGCAAGCGCTGCGTGCCGCCATAACCAGGGATGAGCCCGAGCTTGATTTCAGGAAAGCCAAGCTTCGCCGTCCGGGTCGCAAGGCGGAAGGTGCATGCGAGTGCCAATTCCAATCCGCCGCCGAACGCATAACCATTAATCGCGGCAATGGAGGGTATCGGCAGGCTGTCGAGTCGGGCAAAAATCTGCTGGCCGCGCTCAGTGCCGCGCCGCTCGGCTAATAGGCCGCGGTAGCGAAGTTCTTTGATGTCAGCGCCGGCGCAAAAGGCGCGCGGACCGGCGCCGGTAACGATCAGGGCGCGAGCATCGCTGGCCACGACCTCATCGAAACGGCCGTCGATCTCTTCCAGAACCGCAAAGGAAAGTGCATTCAGCGCTTCCTTTCGGTCAAGGGTCAGGATTGTGGCGGCGCCGCGACGTTCGAGATGAACGGGCATTATACCGCCTCCTGGTCTAGGGTTTGTCCCGGCCGATACCGTATCGGAGTTGGGGCCAGTTCACCGCGCGCTAGCATCGCCGCGATCTCGCGCTTCAGGATCTTACCGCTAGCTGTCTGCGGAAAAACCTCCATTGTCAGCATGTATTCGGGCATGTCGTAGCGTGAGAGTCCCTCGGCGGCGAGATGGGCGAGCATCGCCGCCGGCGCGATCTCGCCGATCACCGCGAGGCAGACCTTTTCGCCGAGCCGCTCATCTGGTACCGCGAGTGCTGCAGCCCGCTGCACAGCGGGGAGAT
>JAJZVE010000050.1 GCA_021845835.1 Pseudomonadota bacterium
CATCGACCCGAAGGCTGCTGCCCGCCACATCGCAGCCTGCTTGATGTAGCTGCCATATCGCTCATTCCATTCGCGGCGAGCGGCGAGATAGGGGGATTCAGAGCCTGTCGACTCCGGGGCCGGACGTGATGCCATAGAGCATATCCTATACGACGGCGCGCGCCTGTCCAAGGCCGCTGCGGTCATGTCATGTCACTTTCGCGGCGGAGATGGTGGCGGTTCGGTGCGCTGCGAACGGATCATGCGAGCCATTCGGCCGAAGGTGTATCCGCTCCGCGTGGAGGGATCGCCTTCAAGTCGGTTCCGCATGTCGGCGAGAGCGGCGCCGCCAAGATGCGCGCCGGCGGCACTGACTACGCGCATGCCGTAACGCATCCCGTGGCCGACCCGCCCGGCGGCCGAGGTCGGGGCTGGCCCCATTCTCTCGCCGGCCTGTTGCGACGCGAGGAGTCCGGCCTCTTTGACGGCGCCGGCGGCCCCGAAACCCACGGCACCGCCCGTCGCGGCCCCGGCCACTGCCCCGGCCACGGCGCCGACGAGAGCACTGCCCGACTGAAAGGACGCGCCGTTGATCATGCCCTGCACCATGTCCGGGAGGATCTTCACGAGGGCAAGCAGCACCACCGACGCGCCGACGACGGTGAAGACGGCGGTGTTGGTAGAAGCGACCTCGGCCTGCTTGGCGTAATTCATCACGATCGTCTGTCCGAGGCCGACCACAAGCTGCATCATGAACAGCTTGGCGCCGACCGAGACGACGTAGGAGATCGTGCGGAGCGCATACTGGTTTGTCCAACGCGACCCACCAAAGCCGAGGAACAGGATGCCCGCCGCGATGGCGATGTAGGACTCCACAAGAACGAGGACCATGAACGCGGCGATCAGGGCGAAAACAATCAGCACCACCAGGCCCGAGACGGCGAGCCCAACGTCGGCGCCGTAATTGGCCGGCCACCAGCTCATGTGGCTGACGACCGCGCTGGCGAGGTTCTGACCGGATTGGAACACGTCGCCTGGCAGGACGATCGAGCTGCCGCTCGCCGTCTGTCCGGCTTGCCGCAAACTGTTCGTGATGGCCGGCCCCCACGCAGCGAAGTTCGTGAGAATCGCATAGAAGAGGCCGATGAAGAGGATTTGCTGCACGACCTCCGCGACAAATTCCCCGAAATCTGCCTGCTTCAGCACCAGCTTGATGCCGGCGAAGGCGAACTCGATGCCGGCCAAGGCCCAGAACAGCGGCAGCGCGTCGGACAAGAGTGTGCCTTGCCACCCCACGGTCGCGCCCTGATAGGTGGACACGATCCCGTTGATGGCGGCTGCCCCGGACGGCACCTGTGCCACGGCGGCCACGGCGCCGACGACGAGCAGGACCAGAGCCAGGGTGGGAGGCACGAGACGGCGCATCGGCTAGAAGCCCTTCCCGGTCATCGGCTGTTGGGAAGGGGCGAAGTAGTGACGTGCCGCTTTGTCCTCGGCCGCAGCCTTGGCTTGCTCCGCGGCGAGCCTGGCGTTCAGCGACGCAACCTCGGCCCGCAGCGCGGCGAGCGCGGCGGGATCGCCGCCGGAGGGAGCGATGATCGTGGCCGTGACGACGGCGTAGGTTGCGGCAGCGCCGACGAGGGCGCTCGCGAAGACACCGAGGACGACAATCCAGATGCGCAGCGTGACCATGACCGGCTCCGTCAAAACCCCTGCCCGCTTAGCGGCTGGTCGGTAGCGCCCGGCGAGCCGTAATACTGTGTGACGGCGGCTTGCTCCGCCTGCCGCTGCAAAGCCTGCTGTTGGACCGCGCGTTGTGCGCTGATCAACAGATCGTCCTGTTGCGTGAGCTGCTGCGACATCGCGCCAAGGATCTGATTGGTGGCCTGTATGGCCGCGGTTGGCCCAGCCGCTCCCTGCGATGCCGATACCGCGCTGTTGACCGACGAGGAGATCACCGGTTCGTTCTGGGCAATCTGTCCCTGAATGCCCATGGCCGTTGTGAGCGCTTGCCGATTGTAGGAGGTCATCGAGGCGATCGTGCCCAGGACAGACTGCGGACTGGCGCCGGCGAAGCTTGTCGGGAAGAGGCTGTTCAACTGCCCCGTGAGCGATGGTCCTACGTTCTGGATTTCCTGGACCTGAGACATGAGCTGCTGGGTTGATTGAACGAGCGGCCCCAGCCCCGGCATGATCGTGCTCGGAAGCGAGCGGATCATGTTCAACTGGGTCTGCAACTGCTGTTGGAGTTGGGCGAGTTGCTGCGCCCCTTGTTCAAGCTGCTGAACCAACTCGATGAAAGACATGTTGTCGTAGACAGGGATGCCCTGAGCGCGGGCCGGCGAGGCGCCGACCAAGGCGCCGAACACGAAGACGGCGAAAGCCGCCTTAGTGAACCAGGTCTTCATAGGTCACCCCCCTTTCGCGCAACCAGATCAGTGGCCAATCCGCGCCGTGCGCGGTGGCCAGGGTCTTCACTCGCGCCACATCCTCCTTGCTGCTGACTGCCGCGAAGGCCAGTGCAACCGGGCCGAGGTTCAGAGAAACCAGGCGCCGGCCCTCCGGCTGGGTCACGTAGTACTCCCGCTTGCGGATCGCCGTTTGCAGGATCGCTACCTCGGTTTCGTTGAGGCCGAACGCCTCATAGAGATCGCGCGGCCCGGGCGTTTGTTCGGAGCCGCGCTTGTCGGCTTCCTCATTGGGCAGGAATATCTTGGTTGCGCAGCTCTCTTGGAGAACATCCACGAGACCGGAGCGCGCCGCGTCGGAGAGCGATTGCGTGGCCAGGACGACGCCGCAGTTGGCCTTGCGCAAGGTCTTCAACCAGTCGCGAATCTTCTCTCGGAAAACCTGGTGACCGAGCATCACCCACGCCTCATCGAGGATCAGAAGCGCGGGCTGGCCGCGGAGAGATTTCTCGAAACGGCGGAACAGGTAGAGCAGCACCGGGATCGCGTTGCGCGGCCCCATCGCCATGAGATCATCGAGTTCGAACACGCGGAACGGCGAATCTTGTGCGTGGAGTGCGTCAGTCCGGCCGTCGAGCAGACGGCCCACGGGACCGTCGAGCGTGTAAGCGTTCAGCGCCGATTTCACCTTGGCGTCCTGAACCGTCGCCACGAAATCGGTCAGGGAGCGGCTCGGCGAGCTTCGCAGGAGGTTCAGCGCGCGAACAATCTCATCGCGCTCGCGCGGCGTGCAGGGTCGGTCCGCCTGCAGCTGGAAACACGCTTCCACCCATTCGGCCGACCAGGCGAGATCGACCTCGGTATCCAGCGCCCCGAGCGGACAGAGGGCCGGCGTCTCGCCCTCGGCGTTCAGCTCATAATGCCGACCGCCTGTTGCCAGGACGGCGGCCAGCATGGACCGGCCCTTGTCGAAGGCGCAGATCGTGGCCCGAGGATAGCGGAGGAACTGCAAGGCGATGGTCGCGAGCAGCACGGACTTGCCGGCGCCGGTGGGGCCGAAGATCAGCGTGTGGGCGATGTCATCGACGTGGAGGTTCAGCCGGAATGGCGTCGCGCCGGCCGTGGCCGCGTGCAGGAGGGGCGGCGAGCCAAGCGGATAGAGCGGGCAAGGGTTCGTCTCTCGACCTGCCCAGATGCTTGACAGGGGCAACAGGTCCGACAGGTTCAGCGTATGGACCAGAGGCCGCCGGACGTTCGGGTAGGGATGGCCCGGCAAAGCCCCGAGCCAGGCCTCCATGGTGTTGATCGTCTCGATCCGGCAGGAGAAGCCGAGGCGCTGAATCTCGCGCACCACCAGCCGTGCCTGGTCCTCCAATGCGCCGCGGTTCTCGTGCATGAGGACGATGACCGGGGTGTAGTAGCCGTATGTGACCAGGCCGCTTTCCGCCGCCGCATTCGCCTGATCGGTCTGCTGGACCATCAGGAGCGCATCTTCGTTGATAGTGCCGCCCTGCGATCGTAGCACCTGCGCCCAGAAATCGCGGACTTTGAACTTCCACTTGCCGCGGTACTTCCTGACCTCCGCGACGGCCTCATGCGCGTCGAGGAAGATGAAGCGGCTTGACCATCTGTACGGGAAGGAAAGACCGTCGAGCACTTCCAGGACGCCAGGGTAGCTTTCGGCCGGGAATCCCTCGATCGCCACGCAGGCGAGGAACCTGTCCCCGAGCCGCGGCGTCTCGCCAGGGAACAGCTCCCGGCCGCCGAGGACGGCATCGAGATACATGCCGCCGGGCGGGATATTCAGCCCGGCGGGCTCGCCCGTGAGAGCGAACTGAAGATAGTTGACCAGTTCGTCCTGGAGGTGCGGCCGCCCGCGTTCATCGGCGAGGGGAAGACGGCCCATCCGGTGGAGATCGACGAGGGCATCAATCGCATCCTCGAAATCGTCCAACTCCTTCTTGAAATAGCGGAGCGCGCGATCACCGGGCGCCTGCGGATCGGCTCCGTCGTCATCGTAGATCAGGTTCAGGACCTTGCCCTTGACCCGAAGCGGTGCGGTGTATTGGAACGTGACGGCATGCTCGGTCACGAAATGCGCCCCCTCGGCCTGGAATTGCCGCGCCCGTTCCTGATCCACCAGGCGCGAAATCGGATCCGGGAAATGCGAGGCGACCGCGAGCGGATAGGCCGCGACCGGCACGCGCGCCGCGTCGTGCCAGCAGACCCATCCTGACCCGAACCGTGCCAGCGCCGCGTTGACCCGCTCCGTCAGATGATTCCGCTCGGCGGCCGTGGCACTGAATGTGTCCGGGCCGCGATAGAAAAACCCCGCGAGCAGGCTGGCGTCCTTTCCGACGACCACACCTTCGTCGATCAGGGCCGCGTAGTTCAGAAGGTCAGAAAGTCCGGCTGCGCCGGACCGATACGCTGCTAGCGGGAGCATTCACGGGGACCCTTACGTCTTTCCGCCACGGCCGGGACCGCGGCGGGTAGTAGGAGGCATAGGAGAGCGAGCGGCGGTACACGCGGCTCATCAGCGGATCGGACTTCGCCATCCATCGCAGGGCGGCGACGCTCACGATCCAGATGAAGGCCCCGATACCGACCGCGACCCATGTGAGGGACGTTACGGCGAGGCCAAAGGAGAAGACCCCGGTGATGAGCACGAGCTCGCGCTCACCCCCGAGGAAGAGATGCGGACGATACAGCGCCCGATGAATCGGCGTGTGGCGCAGACCGCTCACGAGACCAGCGCGCCGGAAAAGAAGTTGGAGAGCACCTGATCGGCCAGTACCAGCAGCGCGATCGCGAGGAGCAGCATGATGAAGCGACGCACGAACTCGCCGATTTCGCCGCCGAAGACGAGGATGGCGCCGCAGACGACGACGCCCATGACCGAGATCGCGTACGCGACTGGCCCCTGGATGGATTGCTGAAACGTCGCGAGCGGGCCTTCCCACGGCAGCGCACCACCGCCACCGGTCGTGGTAGCCGCGTGGGCGCGGGCGGTTACTACCAGCACCGCCAACGCAACCAATGCCAGCACCGACACGTGTCGGCACAGCATCCGTGCAACCCAAGCCATGCCCGCCTCGCCAGGCGGGCCGAAGGTGAGAACGTCATTCAGCGCCATATTCCGCTCCGTTCGTCGTGATGTAGTCATGGCCGTCAAACTCTCGGACGCGGATCACGTCCTCGACCCGCCGGCCTCCCGGCGCGCGCGCGATGAACACGACCCAATCCACCGCTTGACCGATGAGGCGCTGCATCGGCGCAGCCGTCGCCTCGGAAATCATCTGTTCGAGCCGCGTCAGGCCGGCTTTGGCACCGTTTGCATGAATTGTGGCCACGCCGCCCGGATGGCCAGTGTTCCAGGCTTTCAGGAGGGTCATGGCTTCGGCCCCGCGGACCTCACCCACGATGATCCGGTCCGGCCGCTGCCGCAGCGTGTGCTTGAGCAGCCGGTCCATCGTGACCGACTCGGTTGCGCGCATTTGCAGCTTGTTCTTGGAGGAGCACTGAATCTCGCGGGTGTCCTCGATGATCACGAGGCGGTCGTCCGGCAGCCCGCGCGCAATATGTTCGATCAGGGCATTCGCAAGCGTGGTCTTCCCGGAGCCGGTGCCACCCACGACGAGAAGATTCTGCCGGTGGATCACGGCTTGGCCGATGAGGTCGCGCTGCGCCTCCGTCATCACGCCTTGCTCGACGTAGTCATCGAGCGAGAACACCTTGATCGCCCGACGCCGGATCGCGAAGGCGGGGCCTTCTACGACTGGAGGAATGACGGCGGAGAAGCGCGAGCCGTCAAAGGGAAGCTCGCATTCGAGGATCGGGTTGTCGCGAGTCAGATCGACGCCGACGGTACTGGCGACGGTTGCCATCAGCGACTCTGCCTGTGCGGCGGCCATCTTCCCGAACGGCTTCATCGGCTCGCCGAGACGCTCGACCCACAGCACGCCCGCTTCGTTCAGGACAATCTCAATAACGGTGGGGTCAACGAGCAGGTCGCAGATGTCGGCGCCGAGCTCCCGCCGGAGCTTCTCTGCGATACGCTGCGCCCGTTCGTCACGCGTGGACATCTGCCCCGGGACCTCCGGGGCATAGACTATGCTCTATACGTCCTAACGGTCAACCCGTCTCGTCGGGCGAAGGAGCCGCCACATCGGATAATCCAAAGCCGCAGCCAGGCGGCTGAGAGTCGTGAAAGTCGGATTGTATTTCTCGTTCAAGATGTTTGAGATCGTGGACGCAGCGACTCCGGATCGCTCGCTCAATTCTAGCGCGGTCAGATTCTGCTTGGACATCACCCTCGCTAAATTGTGAGCAAGCCAGGGAGCCTCGGCGACGGAGAGGCGAGCTAGCTTGCGATCCCGTCTTCCTGCCATGGCCGACGCGGTGTCCTCCCTTGCAGGCCGGTGCGCCGGCCGATCTTGCGTGGCGTCGGGCTGCCGCGCTTCGCGTACAGCCCCGCGATAGGGAGTCTCAGCTTCACGCCCCGTCATCCGTGCCGCCGCGTGCTGTGCGCACGACCATGAATTGTTGGTGACACTGAACAGACGCCGCGCGCTTATGCCGCGGGCGATACAAGGGCGATGTCATGCCGTCACCCTGGTCCGGTGTCTCGGCAGATTCCGCATGTTCGCACGTCCCCGCGTCCCTCCCCTTCCCTGCTCGCATGACCAGCGCACGACTCAAGACCTGAGCCCCGAATCGATCCCGACACTCGGAACGCGCTCGGCAGAGGATCGGGTGAGAATGCCACGGTTTTTGGGCGAAAGTTAAGGTGTGACACGCTTAGTGCTGCTCGGATGCGCGTCGGACAGATGAAGTGCGGCCCAAGTGCCGTCACGTCGGTGTGCCGTCATGCCGGTGTCAACGCATAGCGACACGACGGCACGCCATCCTCCCGCATCAACGGACGCTGGCCGGAACCATGCAGCAGTTGCGTTGTCTTCGCGTATAGACGACATTGTGTGTACGGCTACGCAGGAGTCGAAGATGCCGCTCAATATCCGCAGCGAAGAGGTCAACCGGCTCGCCGAGACGCTGGCAGCCCGCACGCACCGGAACAAGACCGATGCCGTGAAGCTGGCGCTGGAGCATGAGCTGCGCCGCCTCGACCAGGCCCTGCCGCTCAGGGAGCGGCTGCGCCCGATCCAGGATCGGGTTCTGGCCCGGCCGGCGACCGGGCTGGAGGCGGACAAGGCGTTCTATGACGAGCTGAGCGGCGAGGCGTGATGTTCGTCGATGCCTCGGCGATCGTCGCCATCCTGACCCGCGAACCGGAGGCCGACGTCCTCGCCGACGTGCTGGACGGCGCGCGCTCACCCATCACCTCGCCGATCGCCGTCTTCGAGGCGACCTTGGGCCTATGCCGCAAGCGGCACGCGAGCGTCGAAGAGGCGGAAGCGGACGTGCGCGAGTTCCTGGCTGCTGCGAGTGTCCGTTCCGTCTCGATCACGTCGAAAGAGGAGGAGACGGCGCTCGCCGCGTTCGCCCGTTACGGCAAAGGGCGCGGCCATCCCGCGCAGCTCAACCTCGGCGACTGCTTCGCCTATGCGGTGGCGCGGAATTACCGGGCGCCGCTGCTGTTCAAGGGCGACGACTTCAGCAAGACCGACATCGACCTCGCGACTCGATCGCGATGAGGACGGCGACTCGGGGGCGCCTGATAACCTCAAGGTTGCAGCCGCCGAGTCGGCCGCGACCGTACCCGGAATTAAAGTCGAGGCTGTCAGGCGCTTAGAGCAGAATCTAATCAAGCCGCTTGCGCGGGCCGGGGAAGGACCGCAAGCTGGCAAACGGCGTCGTGCCGTGAGTCGAGTCCCGACGCCGAACTTGGAGGATTAGCAGAGCCCAGAAACGACGAAGCCCGCCCGATGAGGGGCGGACCCGCCATATCCCGATGGGACGGTCTAGCGAGCCTGCCAAGCCCGCGAGTGCGCTACAGCCACTAGCGCGACCTTCCCTCAGATCGGGTGACTTTGCAAGTGCCATCTTGCCACGGGTGAGGTGTGCCCCTGTGCCGGCGTGCCGTCTTTCCAGCACGGGTGCGGCTTCCGCAACCGCGGGAGAGACCATGCCTACCCTGGACCAAGACCGACCCCACCCGACGCCGCGCTCGCCGACCGGCTTCCGGCGGCTGACGCCGGAGCTGCTCCATGCCGATCGTGCGGCGGAAGCCTTCGCCGGGCTGCCGGAGGGCGTGAGCACGCCCGGACAACTGCTCGCCGCATTCAAGGCCGCAGCGCCACGGCTCGGCCTGTCGCCCCGTCTGGTGCATGCGGTGGACTGGTTGTTCCGCTTCACCCAGCCGCAGGATTGGGGCAGGGAAGGGCGGCCGATCGTCTGGCCCTCCGCCGCAGTGCAACAGGAGGCGCTCGGCCTGTCGGAAAGCCGGGTGAAGATGGCCAACCGGGCGCTGATCGCCGCCGGGCTGATCACCATGAAGGACAGCCCGAACGGCAAGCGCTACGGGCGCCGGGACCCCAAGGGCAGGATCGTGGAAGCCTATGGGTTCGACCTATCGCCGATCGCCGCGCGTCACGCGGAATTCGTACGCCTGGCCGAGGAGGCCAGAACTAACGAACTGGCCTCCTGGTACGCATAAGCGGACAAAGTGCGAACATCACGCGGCTCTCGGGTAGGGTTCTGGAGCCGCCCGTAGCGGCCTCAATCCGTCAGTGTTTTCCGACATACTGTGTGAAGCTCCCCAGACGTAGTCGCCGGTCAGGTTGACGTGCTCCCAGCCGAGCGGTGAAAGGTGGGCGAGCAGATGGCCGGGGATGTCCTCGCTCTCCCGCAGGGTGGCGACGGCGCGCTCCAGGTAGCGCGTATTCCACAGGATGATGGCGGTGACGAGCAGGTTGAGGCCGGAGGCACGATGCTGCTGGTTCTCGTAGGTGCGGTCGCGGATTTCTCCGAGCCGATGGATGAAGACTGCGCGTGCCAGACTGTTGCGGGCTTCGCCCTTGTTCAGCTCCTGCCCGGTCTCGCGGCGCAGCTCCGGGTCGCTGATCCAGTCGAGCGTGAACAGCGTGCGTTCCAGCCGCCCGAGCTCGCGCAGCGCCGCGGCAACCCCGTTTTGACGCGGATAGGCGGCGAGCTGACGCATGATCAGCGATGCCGTAACCGTGCCGGTGCGGATCGAGGCGACCACGCGCAGGATCTCCGACCAGTGCGCCCGGATGAGGGCGACGTTGATTCGGCCGGCGATCATCGGCTCCAGCGCGGGATAGGCGGACGGCTTGCCGAAGCTGTAGAGCCGGCGGTGCTTGAGGTCCGGGATGCGCGGCGCGAACTGGAAGCCGAGCAGGGCGCAGAGCGCGAAGACATGGTCGGAATCGCCGCCGCCATCGGTGTGATGCCGCCGTGTCGCGACCTCGCTCTGGTGATAGAGCAGCGCGTCCAGGACGTGCAGTGCCTCGCTTGCGGTCGCTGCGATCAGTTTGGTGAAGAACGGCCCGTATCGGTCCGACATGTGTGTGTAGACTTTGAAACCCGGCCGCGGACCGTAATGCGCGTTCAGGCGCCCCGCGTCGCGGCCGAAACCGGCCGCCTGGAAGAACTGCCCGTCCGACGACGAGGCGGTGCCGCTGCCGAAGATTGCAGCGAACGGCTCGCACTGTTGCTGGTTGACCAGGCAGCGCAGCGCCAGGGCATAGGTCTCCTCGCGGATGTGCCAGTCCGATGTCCAGGCAAGCTGACCGAGGGTGGCGATGCTGCATGCCTCGGCCATGCGGGTCAGCCCGAGATTGAGCCCATCGGCGAGCAGCCCCGCCATCAGGATGCGGCTGTCGGCCGCTATCTCGCCGGTGCGCAGATGGGTGAAGCAGTCCGGGAACAGCGTCCAGCTCGCCACCTCGGCCAGCAGGTCGGTGATACGGACGCGCGGCAGCATAGTGTAGAGCCGCGCCGCCAGTGCCTCGGCCTCCGGCGGCGTTGATTTCTCGATCGGTGCAATCTTCAGGACGCCGTTGGTGATCGTCACGTCCGGCAATGTGCCAGAAGCAGCCTGGGCATTGACCGCTTTCAGCTGCTCGTCCAGCAGCACCTGACGGGCGGCAATGAACTGCTCGAAATCTGGCTCGACGGCGACTGGCAGCGTGCCGGCCTGCTTGAGGTCCTGCAGCGTCTCCGCGGAGATCAGCCGTTCCTCAAAGGAGCGATATTGCCGACTGCCGGCGACCCAGACATCGCCGGCACGCAGCCGATCGCGCAATTCCGAGAGCACGCAGAGTTCGTAATGGCGCCGGTCGATGGTGCCGCCGGGCAGGACGTAGGGCGCCCAGCGCTGCCGCACGAAACCGGTCGGCGCGGATTTCGGCAAGGTGGCGGCATTCGAGCGGTTCGCCTCGCGCAGTACCACGATCGCGCGCATCAGGGAGGCGGAAGCGGGTACGCTTTCGAATGCGAAGGCGTCCAGAAAGGCGGGCGACCAGCGCCGGACGCCGGCATAGTGCTCGCCAAGCTTCTCGAGCGTGTCGAACTCCTCCGGGCGCGCCAGCGCCTCGGCTTCGGCGACCGTGGCGCGAAACCGCTCCCAAGGGATCACGGTGGCGATCGCGCCATAGGCGTCCTGCTTGCCGTCGCGCGCGGCGATCAGCGCGGCGCCGACGCGGGCGTAGAGACGGACCTTCTCGTTGATCGCCCGCGCATCGGCCTGGAAGGCGCGGGCGTGCCGGCCGTCGGCGCGGCGGAACATCGCGCTGACCAGCCGGTCGAACAGGTCGATCGCCTGATCGGTCAAACTCACAGCGATGTCCAGCGTCGTGGCGACCAGCGTCGCGTGGCGGCGCTGCCGCTCGTAACCGGCGACATGCTGCACCGAGGTACGCCCCGCCTCGCGGGCGAGCTGCGCCAGGCGCACTTGGTGGACGAGATGGCCGCGGCCGGGCTCGATGCCGATGGCGCGCACATGCTCCAGCCGCTCGATCAGGCCGAGCATGGCAGAGGGTTTGGCGCCCTCCGGCATCTGCCGCAGCCAGGCGAGCCAGCTCAGGCTGCTCTCCTCTCGGCGGCGGGTCAGTGTGTCGAGGCGCCTCCGTTGCTCGGCCGAGAGTCCGTGCGTCAGCCGGCGATGTGCCTCCCGGCGCGCGCTGTGGCGGAGTTCGGCGCACAGCCGCTCCAGAGCCGCGGGAGACGGCACGACGATCCGGCGCGCGCGGCACGCCTGCATTACCAACTCGGCCAGAAACGCGAGCCGGTCGTTCTCGATCGCCTGCGGCAGCAACGCGTCCCTCAGCTCAGCAGCAGCACGTCTACCGAAGGGGCGTAGCCGGAGTTGCTCCTGGCACTCGATCGCGTGCCGCTGCCGGTTCCGCTCCGTCGCAAGATATTCGTCGATGCAGGCCGGAAGAGCCTCGATCTGATCTGCAACGAACACCAGCAGCGAGGTCGGCGGCCGCTCGCCGACGCGCAGTGCGCGGCCCGGGAAGCGTAGGTAGCAAAGCATCAGCGCGTAGCCGAGCCGGTTGTGATCGCCGCGGCAGCGCCGGATCGCGACGAGGTCAGCATCGGACAGCATGAAGTGGCGCACCAACTCACGCTGTTCCGTCGGCGGCTCGAACAGCTCCGCGATCTGGTTTTCGCTCAGTCGCTGCCGTCGCGCCACGTAAGCCTCCTGGTCCCTTGAGGCCGACAGACCAGCCGATCCGGGCCAGCGAGTCGATTAGGGTGCTGCGCCGGACGCCGAAGGTGCGGCAGACCGCCGCCTTGGTGGCGCCGCCGTCGAGCGCCGCGATCACCGCGCCGAGCTTCTCCGCGTCGATCGCAACGGGACGCCCACCATGCCGTCCGCGACGGCGCGCCGCGGCGAGACCGGCTTGCACGCGCTCCTGGATCAACGCCCGCTCGAACTGCGCCAGCGCGCCGAAAATGTGGAACAGCAGCTCACCCTGTGGCGTGGTCGTGTCGATCTGTTCGGTGAGCGAGCGGAACGCGACGCCGCGCTCCTTCAGGCTCGTTACCGTGGTCAGCAGGTGTGGCAGGGATCGGCCGAGCCGATCCAACTTCCAGACCACCAGGCAATCGCCGGCGCGGATGAAGGCAAGCGCCTTGCTCAGACCGGCACGATCGGCGCGACTGCCGCTGACCCGATCCTCGAACAGCTGACGCTCGTCGACGCCGGCGGCGAGCAGCGCGTCGCGCTGCAGGTCCAGCACCTGTCGGTCGCCGTTGGTCGAGACGCGCATGTAGCCGACCAGCATGTGCGGAAAACCTCACCCGAAGGGTTTCCGCACAGTGCTTCATTCCGACAGGGTTTGTCGTGCATCTTTTAGGGCCCTCAAACACTCCAGGCGGCCCGGCTTGGCAGGCTCACGGAAATCAGGTGATTCCCGTCATCGAGCGCCGGGCGTGCGGCGCCAGCTCCAAAGCCGCAACGGCCTGATCTGCCTCGATTGTTCGTCCCGTCCGTTCTAGCTTTGTCCGCTTATGCGTACCAGGAGGCCAGTTCGTTAGTTCCGGCCTTGGACCGGGTGCCTGCTATCCTGATCACCGCCACGGTGACGGCGCTTGGCCTCATTCCACTCGCAATTGCTGCAGGCTCTCCAGGCGATGAGATCGAAGGACCTATGGCGATCGTTATCCTCGGCGGACTCTTTACCGCCGCAATGCTGACGCTTCTAGTGCTGCCACGCCTTGCGGCACGCTTCCTCCAATTCCCGCCGGAAACGAGTCTAGACGAGCTCGACGTCCAACCCTGATGACCAGCCGGGTCACTTACCCCACCCGATCGATTCGGACGGTCGGAATAACCACGCTCGGTCATCTGCATGGAAGACACCTGAACCGCCCGGGGCCTGCCGCAGGGTTCGACTGCCGAAGTTGAAGCCGCCGGCAAACCGGGGGGGCACGCTCAGTTTGGATTTCTGATAACGGCCTGTATCCATCATAAGGACCGCGGTGCGAGCCCCGGTGATCACCGGCGTTGTCATTGGACTCGAGTGCCCCCTCTTTTCTTGCTTGCCTACCTCACGAACACCCAAGCCGGCTGCAGCAGTGGATAGGCGATCAAACCAACGACCGCAGTCACCGCTACCAGCGCAGGGTTATTGACCTTCCAGCGAAACAGAACAGTCAGCGAGACAAGGCCGATCAGGGCAGTCAGCCAGTCGCCGATGGCGATCCTGCCGAGCAGGATGCAGGCGCCGAGGATCGTTCCGATCGCCGCCGCATAGGCGCCCCGGACGAAGCCCTGCACGTTCGGATTGCCGCGGTGGCGCAGCAGCAGTGGCGCCGCGATCAGGATGTAGAAAAACGAAGGCAGGAAGATCCCGACTGTCGCCGCGAGCGAGCCCCAGAAGCCGGCCACCAGATAACCGACGAAGGTCGCCGTGATCACCACCGGGCCGGGGCTGATCATGCCGATCGCGACCGCAATCAGGAACTCGCGCGGATCGAGCCAATGGTATTGCTGCACCACGCCCGCTTCCAGGAACGGCACGATGACCAGGCCGCTGCCGAAGGTGAGCGAACCCGCCTTGAGGAAGAAGAACACGAGCTTCCCGAGGACCGAGGCGGTCGGCGTGGTGGCGAGCGGCAGCGCGGCC
>JAJZVE010000051.1 GCA_021845835.1 Pseudomonadota bacterium
GGGCCGAACGCGCCGTGATCGCCGACGCGGCCGGCCTGCCGGCGCTGCGCGACGCGCTGGCCGGCACCGGCATCGCGACCGATGCCGGACCGGACGCGGTGGTGGAAGCGGCCGGCATGGGCGCCGACTGGACGATGGCGGCGATCACCGGCGCCGCCGGCCTGCCGGCGACGCTGGCGGCGATCCGCCGCGGCGGCGCGGTGGCGCTGGCCAACAAGGAGGCGCTGGTGTGCGCCGGCGACGCCATGCTCGCCGCGGTGCGCGCGCACGGCGCCACGCTGCTGCCGGTCGATTCCGAGCACAACGCCATCTTCCAGGCGATGGCCGACGGCAACCGCGAGGCGATCGAGCGCATCACGCTGACCGCCTCGGGCGGCCCGTTCCGCACCGCGAGCGTGGAGGAGATGGCGCGCGCCCGGCCGGAGGCGGCGTTGCGCCATCCGGTCTGGTCGATGGGGGCCAAGATCTCCATCGACAGCGCCACCATGATGAACAAGGGCCTGGAACTGATCGAAGCGGCGCGGCTGTTCGGGCTGCCGAGCGAGGCGATCGCGGTGCTGGTGCATCCGCAATCGGTGATCCACGGCATGGTCCACTACCGCGACGGCAGCGTGCTGGCGCAGCTTGGCAGCCCGGACATGCGCGTGCCGATCGCGCACACGCTCGCCTGGCCGCGGCGCCTCGCCACGCCGGCGCCGCGGCTCGATCTGGCGCAGCTCGGCAGCCTCACCTTCGAGCCGCCGGACGAGATACGCTTCCCGGCGCTGCGGCTGGCGCGGGCGGCGCTGGAGGCGGGCGGCGGCGCGCCGTGCATCCTGAATGCGGCCAACGAGGTGGCGGTGGCCGCGTACCTGGAACGACGCATCGGCTTCCTCGACATCGCCGCCACGGTGGACCATGTTCTGCAGGAAATCGACGCGCCGGCGGTGGCGACGATCGCGGCGGTGCTGGCGCTGGATGCCGAGAGCCGGGCCGCGGCGGCGCGTATCTGCGCCGCCCGCGCCGCTGCCTGAGCCTGCGTCTCCCGAGGGAGCCTGCCCGTGTTCAACGCCTTGCCGTCGCCGTTCAGCTTCATCGTCCCGTTCGTCATCGTGCTCGGTGTGCTCGTGTTTTTCCACGAGCTCGGACACTATCTCGCGGCGCGCTGGCGGGGCGTGCATGTCGAGACGTTCTCGATCGGCTTCGGACGTGCGCTCGCCACCTGGACGGACCGGCACGACACGGTCTGGAAGCTGGCCTGGATCCCGCTTGGCGGCTACGTGAAGCTGCACGGCCAGGAGCGGCCGGAGGAAGTGGCGCCGGAGGTGCGGGCGCGCTGGCAGGCCGGACGGACGTTCCATGAGAAGGGCGTGGGGTCGCGCGCCATCGTGGTCGCGGCCGGGCCGGTGGCGAATTTCGTGCTCGCCGCGGTGCTGTTCGCCCTGCTGTTCGCGACCGTCGGCGCGCCACTGATCCTGCCGGAGATCGGCGACGTGCTGCCGGGCAGCGCCGCCGCGCGGGCAGGGCTGCAGAGCGGCGACCGCATCCTCGGCATCGACGGGCAGGCGGTCGCCCGGTTCGAGGACATTCAGCACATCATCGCGGCGCGACCGGACCGGCGGCTGACGTTGCAGATCCGCCGCGGCGACGCGACCGAGTCGGTCACGCTGACCACGGATTCGCGCCAGCAGGGTGACCGGCGCATCGGCAGCCTGGGCGTGACCGCGCACGCGACCGAGTTCCACCGCCTGCCGGTCGGCCGGGCGGTGATCGAGGGGGTCGGGCACACCTACGACGTGGCGGAGCAGACGCTGGTCGGGCTGTGGCAGATGGTCTCGGCGGGGCGGGGTACCGAAGACCTCGGCGGGCCGCTGCGCATCGCGCAGCTCTCGGGCGAGGTGGCACAACTCGGCGCTGCCAGCCTGATCGACTTCATCGCCGTGCTGTCGGTCAATCTCGGTCTGATCAACCTGTTCCCGATCCCGATCCTGGACGGTGGCCATCTGGTGTTCTTCCTGGCGGAGGCGGTGCGCGGCCGACCGCTGCCGCCGCGCGCGGTGGAGTACGGGTTCCGCGCCGGGTTCGCCGTCCTGGTGGGACTGTTCGTGTTCGCCACCTGGAACGACCTGTCGCATCTGGGGCTGGTGCGCTGGGTCGCGCACCTGATCGGATAACTCTTAACTCTCGTTCATCACGGGTAGCGGAAGCGCGCAGGCGCGGCTATTGTCCGCGCCGCTCGTCCGGGCGGGGTTCGACGACTCGGGCGCAGCCAGGATGCCGTCTTGTGGTTGGGCGGCGCCGCCGCAGGGGATTCCGGCTCTTGGTTCGCATTCGCGCTGCATTGCTCGCGTCGCTGTTGGGCGTGTCTGCCGTCGTGGCCGGTCCGGTCGTCACGCCCGCACTCGCACAGCAGCAGCCGGCGCCGGCGGCGCCGGCGGTGCTGCGCGCCGGCGGGGCGACGATCGCCGACATCCGCGTGGTCGGCAACCAGCGCATCGAGGCGGCAACGATCCGCTCCTACATGCTGGTGCAGCCGGGCGATGCGTTCGACCCGGACCGCATCGACCGCAGCCTCAAGACGCTTTACGCGACGGGGCTGTTCTCCGACGTGCGGATCGACCGCGAGGGGGCGGCGCTGGTCGTCCACGTCAGCGAGAACCCGACGGTCAACCGCATCGCCTTCGAGGGCAACCGCAAGCTCAACGACGAGACGCTGCGCGGGGAAGTGCAGCTCAAGCAGCGCAGCGTGTTCACGTCGGCGCTGGTGCAGGCCGACCGGCAGCGTCTGCTCGAACTATACGCCAAGCGCGGCCGCTATGCCGCGCGGGTGGAGCCGAAGATCATCAAGCTGCCGCAGAACCGCGTCGATGTGGTGTTCGAGATCAAGGAAGGCCCGATCACGCTGGTCAGCCGCATCGTGTTCGTCGGCAACCACGCCTTCAGCGAGAAACGGCTGCGCCAGGTGATCGAGAGCCGCGAGCAGGCCTGGTACCGCTTCCTGTCCAGCAGCGACGAATACGATCCGGAGCGGATGAAGTTCGACTCGGAGCTGCTGCGCCGCTTCTATCTGCGCAACGGCTACGCTGATTTTGCCGTCACCGGCGCCACTGCCGAGCTGGCGCCCGACCGTTCCTCGTTCTTCGTAACCTTTGTGCTGAACGAAGGCCCGCGCTACCGCATCAGCAAGGTGGCGGTGAACTCCACGTTGCCGCACGTGGATGTGGCGATGCTGCGGAGCCAGGTGGATATTTCGGCGGGGGACTGGTACGACGGCGATGCGGTCGAGCGCAATGTGCAGACCCTGACCAGTGCGGTGCAGAACCGCGGCATCGCCTTCGTGCAGGTCAAACCGCGCATCGCGCGCAACACCAAGAACAACACCGTGGATCTGGTGTTCGACGTGAGCGAGGCGCCGCGCGTCTATATCGAACGCATCAACATCAACGGCAACACGCGCACCGAGGACAAGGTGATCCGTCGCGCGATCACCGTGGCCGAAGGTGACGCCTACAATGACGCGCTGGTCCGCCGTTCCAAGCAGTCGCTGGAGGATCTCAACTACTTCGGCAGCGTCGACATCCGTCAGACACCCGGATCGGCGCCGGACCGCACGGTGCTCGATACCAACATCACCGAGAAGGCAACCGGCGAGTTGACCATCGGCGGCGGCTACTCGACCGATGTCGGCCCGCTTGCGAATATCGGCCTGCACGAGAAGAACTTTCTCGGCACCGGCGTGGACGCCGGCATCAACACGGTGATCGCACAGCTGGAAACGCAGATCGACCTTTCGGTCACCAACCCTTACTTCCTCGACCGGAACATCGTCGCCGGCGAAGACGTGTTCTACATCGACGACAACCTGCAGTACGTTTCGGAGTACAACGAACGGCGCTACGGCGGCACGCTGTCCGGCGGCTACAGCTTCAGCGACCATCTGCGGCAGTCGCTCAACTACTCGCTGGTCGATCGCACGGTGTACGGCATCCTGCCCACCGCCAGCCCGTACGTCGCTGACATGCGCGGCATGACGGTGATCTCGCAGGTCGGGCAGACGACGACGCTGGATTATCGCGACAGCGTACTTGACCCGCGCAGCGGCTGGGTCGTCCGCGTCGGCAGCGACTTCGCCGGTCTCGGCGGCAACGAGGAATTCGTGCGCGCCAAGGTGGACACCGCCTACTACATCCCGCTCGCCGGTCTGACCGGAAACCGCGACTGGGGCATTGCGATCAACGCCGGCACCGGCTACCTGTTCACGCTCGGCGGCCGCACCAGCATCGTCGATCGGTTCTTCCTCGGCGGCGACAACCTGCGCGGCTTCCTCGACGGCGGCGTCGGCCCGCACGCAGCGCCGCCGCCCGGTGCGCAATACTACGCGGACAGCCTTGGCGGGCAGTTCATCTGGACGCAATCGACCGAACTGCGCTTCCCCTTGCCGCTGTCGCCGGATCTGGGACTGTCGGGACGGACCTTCGTGGACATGGGATCGCTCACCGGCGTGCCGCGGGTCTATGTCAACGGCGTGGCCGCGCCGCTGGTGGACTATGCCGGGCCGCGCGTCGCGGTCGGCGTGGGCGTGACCTGGCGTTCGCCGTTCGGCCTCATCAATCTCGACGTGGGCGTGCCGATCATCAAATACCAGTACGACCAGCTTGAGCTCTTCCGCGTCGGCTTCGGTACGAGGTTCTAGTGCGCACTTTCCGTTCCCTGGCTATCGCGGCGCTGGCCGCGGCGTTCTTCGTCCACCTGCCGTTGCCGGCGGCGGCGCAGAACCAGGACTATTTCATCCCGGGCCAGCAGAAGCCCGCGGTGCCACGACCGCCGCCGCAGCGGCAACTGGCGCCGCCGGGCGAGGCGGGCGGGGCGCCGTTCGGCATGCCGCCGGGCGAGGCGGAGGCTCCGCCGCCGCCGCCGGCCAACGTCGATCTGCCGCCGCCACCCGAGCTGCCGCCGGTCGCCAAGGGAGAGGCGCCGCCGGCCGCCGTGATCGGCGTGCTCGGCGTGCCGGAAGTGATGCGCGCCTCCACGGCGGCGCAGGAGGTGGAAAAGACCATCGGCGCCCGGCGCAACAAGCTGAACGAGGACGCACAGAAGGAACAGCAGGCCTGGCGCGATATGCAGCAGGCGCTGGCCAATGACCGCACCAAGCTCAACGCCGAGCAGATCCGCGCCCGCGAGCGCGCCCTGCAGGAACGCATCACCAACGCCCAGCGCACCTTCCGCGAGCGCAACCGCGTCATCCAGGAAGCGGCGCAGTACGCGCTGGCGCAGATCGAGCGCACGCTGGTGTCCGTGATCCGGCAGGTGTCGGAGAGCCGCGGGATGAACCTCGTGCTGCACCGCTCGCAGGTGGCGCTGAACGTTAACCAGTTTGACATCACCGAGCAGGTGACGACGCAGCTCAACAAGGTGCTGCCGAAGGTGATCGTGCCGCCGGACGGCGTCACGCCCGCGGAGATGGTGGCGGCGGCGAAGAAGGAGGCGGCAAAGGCGGCAGCCGCCAAGCCGGCGGTGCCCGCGGTGCCCGCGGCGCCCGCGGCGCCGGCGCCGGCCACCCAGAAACCGGCCCAGTAAGCGCGCGGTGGCGGCAGGCGACCCGCGCTTCTTCCAGCGCGCCGGCCCGCACTCGCTGGCCGCGCTGGCGGCAGCCTGCGGCGCACCGGCGCCGGTGCGCGAGGCGATGATCGCCGGCGTGGCGCCGCTGCAGACCGCCGGGCCGGAGGAAGTGAGCTTCCTCGACAACCGGCGCTACCTGCCGGCGCTGGAGCTGACGCGCGCCGGTGCGGTGATCGTCCATCCGGACCTGGCCGGCCGCGTGCCGGCCGGCACCGTCGCCCTGCCCACCGCCGAACCCTATGCCGGCTGGGCGCGCGTCGCCGCCCTGTTCCACCCGCAGCCGCCGGCCCGGCCCGGCGCGCATCCCAGCGCGGTCGTCGATGCCGCCGCCCGGATCGACGCTTCGGCAGAGATCGGGCCGCTCGCCGTCATCGGCGCGCGGGCGGAGATCGGGCCGCGCTGCCGCATCGCCGCGGGCGCGGTGATCGGCGAAGGGGTGGTGCTCGGCCCGGACTGCCGCATCGGCGCACTGGCGAGCGTGAGTCACGCGCTGCTGGGCGCACGGGTCTATGTCTATCCGGGGGCGCGCATCGGCCAGGAGGGCTTCGGCTTCGCGACCACGAAGACGGGTTTTGTCACCGTGCCGCAGCTCGGCCGGGTGATCCTGGAGGACGACGTGGAGGTCGGCGCGAACAGCACCGTCGACCGTGGCTCGGTCCAGGACACGGTGATCGGCGCCGGCTCGCGCCTCGACAACCTGGTGCAGATCGGGCACAACGTACGTCTTGGGCGATGTTGCGTGGTCGTCGCGCAGGCCGGGATTTCCGGATCGACCGTGTTGGAGGATTTCGTCATGGTCGGCGGCCAGGCGGGCCTGACCGGCCATTTGCGTATCGGGCGGCAGGCGCGCATTGGTGCGCAAGCCGGCATCATGGCCGATGTCCCCGACGGCACGGAGGTTGTCGGCAGCCCGGCCATGCCGGTGCGGGAATTCTTCCGCCAGGTGGCGACACTGCGCCGCCTCGCCGCGGGGCGGGGGCGAGAAGGGACGGGGTCGGGCTGAAACGGCAATGGACACCACCACAACAGACGCGCAGCCGGCGGCCGCTTCCGGCGGAACGGTGGACATCGCGCGCATCCTCGACGCGATCCCGCACCGCTACCCGTTCCTGATGATCGACCGCGTGGTCGATGTGGTGCAGAACTGTTCCGCGGTCGGCATCAAGAACGTCTCGGTCAACGAAAGTTTTTTCCAGGGTCATTTCCCCGGCCATCCGGTGATGCCGGGCGTGCTCATCATCGAGAGCATGGCGCAGACCGCGGCGGTGCTGGTGGTGGAGACGCTGGGGCCGGACGCGGCCGGCAAGGTGGTCTATTTCATGTCGATCGAGGGCGCCAAGTTCCGTCGCCCGGTGCATCCGGGCGACCAGCTGCGCATCCATGTCACCAAGGACCGGCATCGGGGCAACGTGTGGAAGTTCAGTGCGGTGGCCCGCGTCGAAGGCGTTTCGGTGGCGGAGGCCACCTACGCCGCGATGATCATGGACCGGGTGGCCGAACGGTAGGTCACGGGAGCGGGCAGGGCGTGAGCTTGATCCATGCGACTTCGATCGTGGCGCCGGGGGCCGCGATCGGCGAGGGGGTGCGTATCGGCCCCTGGTGCAGCGTCGGCCCGCACGTCACCATCGAGGACGGAGCGGAACTGATCAGCCATGTCGTCGTGGACGGGCGCACGCGCATCGGCGCGGGGGCGCGGCTGTTCCCGTTCTGCACCGTCGGCCTGCCGCCGCAGGACCTGAAATACAAGGGCGAGGACACGCTGTGCGAGGTCGGCGCGCGCACCCAGGTGCGCGAGAACGTCACCATCCACCGCGGCACCGTCACCGGCAGCGGTGCCACGCGGGTCGGCGCCGACTGCCTGCTGATGGCAGTGGTGCATGTCGCGCATGACTGCATGCTCGGCGACGGCGTGATCGTCGCCAGCGCGGCGATGATCGGCGGCCATGTCGCGATCGGCGACGGCGCGGTGATCGGCGCAGCGGCGGGGCTGCACCAGTTCGTGCGCATCGGCCGCGGCGCCATGATCGGCGGCATGTCCGGCGTGGACGCGGACGTGATCCCGTTCGGCAGCGTCATCGGCAACCGTGCGCGGCTGGCCGGGCTGAACCTGGTGCGGCTGAAGCGGCTCGGCGTCGATCGTGCGCAGATCCACCGCCTGCGCGCAGCCTTCCGCCTGCTGTTCCGCGGCGACGGCGTGTTCGCGGCGCGTGTGGCAAGCGCGCGGGGGGAATTCGGGGCGGACCCGCTGGTGACCGAGGTGCTGGACTTCGTCGAAGCGCCGAGCCGCCGCGGCCTGACCCGGGTGGCGGCAGGGGCCGACGCGGGCGACGACGATGCCGCCTGAACGGGACGGACCTAGTGCAGAACGGCCCCGGCCGGGGGCCCGATGAGCACCGGTTCGGGCCGGCATTCAGCGACGCAGACCGCGATGGCGGCACGCAGCGCATCCACCGTCCCGGCGAGCTGCAGGCTGGTCGCCTCGTCGGTCAGCATGCGCAGGCATTGCAGGATGCCGTATGCGCTCGGGTACTCGGCATCGGTGCCATCGGGTGGGGACGGCGGCTGGTCGCTCATCGCGCTTCGTGCTTCCAGGGCAGAGGTTGCGAAAAGGAACGCTCAATTATTCGTGAGTGCCTGGGGGCTCCCTATGCCGCAGCCCGGCGGGCGAGGGCAACTGGAATCGCATCCGGCCGCACATGACGGCCGCTGCTGAGGCGCGTCCGACACTCGGCATCCTGGCCGGCGGCGGCCCGCTACCGGGCCGCGTGGCGGCGGCGGCGCAGGCGGCGGGGCGCGCGGTGTTCCTGGTCGGGCTGGAGGGCCATGCCGAGCCGGCGGTGCTGGCGCCGTTCGCGCATGGCTGGGCGCGGCTGGGCGCGGCCGGGCGCATTCTGGGCCTGCTGCGCGCGCAGAACTGCCGCGACGTGGTGCTGGTCGGGCCGGTGCGGCGGCCGTCGCTGCTCGACCTGCGCCCGGACGTGGAGGGCGCGCGGCTGCTCGCGCGCATCGGCCGGGCGGCGTTCGGCGGCGATGACGGGCTGCTCGCCGCGATCGTGCGCGTGCTGGCCGAGGAAGGCTTTCGCGTGCTCGGCGCCCACGAGGTGCTGACCGAGGCGGTGGCGCCGCGCGGCCGGTTCGGCCGGCATGCGCCCGACGCGGCGGCGCTGGCCGACGTGACGCGCGGCGTCGCGGTGGCACGGGCGCTCGGCGCCGTCGATGTCGGGCAGGGCTGCGTGGTGCAGCAAGGGATCGTGCTGGCGGTGGAGGCGATCGAGGGCACCGACGCCATGCTTGCCCGCGCCGCCGCGCTGTGCCGGCCGGGGCCGGGCGGGGTGCTGGTCAAGCTGGTCAAGCCGGGGCAGGAGCGGCGGGCCGACCTGCCGACCATCGGCCCCGCCACCGTGCGCGCCGCCGCCGCCGCCGGGCTGCGCGGCGTGGCCGTGGAGGCGGGTGGCACGTTGCTGACGGATCGGGCGGGGCTGGTGCAGGCGGCGGATGATGCCGGCCTGTTCCTGCTCGGCTTCGCGCCGGACGAGTTTGCGCAACCGGAGGACAGACGATGAGCGACGGCTTTCGCTACATGCACACCATGCTGCGCGTCGGCAACCTGGAGCGCAGCGTGACCTTCTACAAGGACATGTTCGGCATGCAGGAACTGCGCCGCCGCGACGTGCCGGACGGCAAGTACACGCTGGTGTTCCTCGGCTACGGGCCGGAGGAAACCCATACGGTGCTGGAACTGACCTACAACTACGGCGTGGACAGCTACGACATCGGCACCGCGTTCGGCCATCTCGCGGTCGGCGTGCCGGACGTGTACGCCGCCTGCGAGAAGATGCGCGCGGCGGGCACGAAGATCACGCGCGCGCCGGGGCCGGTGAAGTTCGGCTCCACGGTGATCGCGTTCGTGGAAGACCCGGACGGCTACAAGATCGAGCTGATCCAGACGCACTGACCCGCCTTGCCACCGCCGGCGCGGCGGTGGCAGCCTGCCGGCAGCGGACGGGGGGCGGCGCGATGCGGGGATTCCTGGGCGGCGCGGTCGCCGTGGCGGCGCTGCTGGCGCTGACCGCGGCGGCCGAGGCGGCGACGGCCGAGGCGACGGCGGCACAGGCCCGCCCGATGACGTGCGCCGAGGCGACGAGTGCCGCGCTCGGTCTTCCCGGCGTGGAGATCACCGGGACAACGCTGGCGGCGCCCGGGGCGGACCTGCCGGCACATTGCGTGCTGCGTGGCCGCGTCGATCCGCGCGTCGGCGTGGACGGCCGGCAGTACGCGATCGGCTTCGAGCTGCGGCTGCCGCTGCTCTGGAACGGCCGCTTCCTGCATCAGACGAACGGTGGCAACGACGGCGAGGTGGTGCCCGCGATCGGCGACCCGCGCGAGCTGAACGCCTATGGCGGACGCAGCGCGCTGGCACGCGGCTTCGCCGTGCTCAGCAGCGACGAGGGCCACGACGGCAAGGATCCGGCGAATGCCGGCCTCGGCCTCGCGTCCGGCGCGGCATTCGGCCTCGACCCGCAGGCGCGCGACGATTACGGCTATGCCGGCGATGCGCGCATCGGCCCGGTCGGCAAGGCGATCGTGGCGCGGTTCTACGGCATCGCACCGGCCTATGCCTACATGATGGGCTGCTCCAACGGCGGCCGGCACGCGATGGTGGCGGCGAGCCGCTTCGCCGACCGCTACGACGGCTTCGTCGCCGGCGATCCCGGCTTCGACCTGCCACGCGCGGCGATCCAGCATGCCTGGGACGTGCAGAGCCTGCACGAGGTCGATCCCGACATCCGCAAGTCCTTCTCGCCCGCCGACATGGCGCTGGTGGCGCGCAAGGTGCTGGAAACGTGCGACGCGCTGGACGGGCTGGCGGACGGCATGGTGAACGACATCCGTGCCTGCCAGCAGGCCTTCCATCCCGCCGGCCTGCAATGCAGCGGCGCCAGGACCGACCAGTGCCTGTCGTCCGCGCAGGTCGCGGCGCTGGTGCGCATGGCCGCCGGGCCGCACGACAGCAGCGGCCGGCAGCTTTATTCCGACTGGCCGTTCGATGCCGGCATGGCCGGCCGCAACTGGCGGTTCTGGAAGATCGAGTCGGGCATCCCGCCCTGGCACGGCAACCCGCTGATCGCGACCATGGGCGCCGCCTCGCTGGCCTGGATCTTCAGCACGCCGCCGGTGCAGACCAGGGGCGATCCGGACTCGCTGCTGGATTTCCTGCTGCATTTCGACGTCGACCGCGACGCGCCGCGCATCTACGCGACCGGCAGCGCGGCGGTGAACGGCGCCCCGGTCGCCTATCGCGAGTCGTCCTGGGGCTTCATGACGCCGCCGGACGCCGACGATCCGAAGCTCGCTGCCCTGCGTGCGGCCGGGCACAAGCTGATCGTCTATCATGGCCAGAGCGATCCGGTGTTCTCCTTCAACGCGACGGCACGCTGGTACGAGAAACTTGCCGCCAATGCCGGCGGCGATGCCAGCGGCTTCGCGCGGCTGTTTGCGGTGCCGGGCATGACGCATTGCGCCGGCGGCCCGGCGACCGACCGGTTCGACGCGCTCGGCGCGATGGTGGACTGGGTGGAGCACGCCCGCGCCCCGGACCGGCTGATCGCCACCGTCTCGCCCGGCAACAAGGAGATTCCCGCCAACTGGAGCAAGACGCGCACGCGCCCGCTCTGCGTCTGGCCGAAGGTGGCGCGCTATGTCGGCGGCGATGCCGAGCACGCCGGCAGCTTCGCGTGCCGCTAGCCGCCGGGCCGGAGATGCGTGCATGAGCGTGACCGTCGCCGCATCGCGCCGGCGCACGCTGCTGCGCCGCCTGCTCGCCAATCCGGCGACGCTGCTGGGCGCCGTGTTGTGCGCCGTCGTGGTGCTGGCCGCGCTGTTTGCGCCGCTGCTGGCGCCGCATGATCCGATCGACCAGAGCATCGTCGATCGGCTGGCACCGCCGAGCGCGGCGTATCCGCTCGGCACCGACGCCTACGGCCGCGACGTGCTCTCCCGCATCCTGTTCGGCGCGCGCATCTCGCTGCTGGTCGCGGTGAGTTCGACGGCGGCGGCGATTCTGGTCGGCGGCGCGATCGGCGCGGTCAGCGGCTATGTCGGCGGTCGCGTCGACCTGTTCGTGATGCAGACGATGGACGTGTTGCTGTCGTTCCCGAGCCTCATTCTCGGGCTGGTGGTGGTGGCGCTGCTCGGGCCTGCGATCGGCAACCTGGTGTTCGCGATCGCGCTCACCGCGGTGGCGCCGTTCGCCCGCATCGCGCGCGCGCCGGTGCTGTCGCTGAAGCAGCGCGCGTTCATCGAGGCGGGACGCGCGCTCGGGTTTTCGCACCTGCGCATCCTGCTGGTGCATATCCTGCCCAACATCCTCGACGAAGTTCTGGTGATGGGAACGCTGTGGATGGCGGCGGCGGTGCGCACGGAGGCGTCGCTGTCCTTCATCGGCCTCGGCGTGCGCCCGCCGACGCCGACCTGGGGCGGCATGATGCGTGACGGCTTCGAGAACATCCTCGATGCCCCGTGGCTGTCGATTTTTCCCGGACTGGCGATCCTGCTGCTGGTACTCGGCCTCAACATGATCGGCGACGGGCTGCGCGACGCGACCGATCCGAAGCTTGCGGTGCAGTAAGGTGACCGCGCCGCTTCTGCAAGTACGTGGCCTGGTCAAGCATTTCACGGCGCGGCGCGGCTTCCCGCGCGCCGTTGCGACCACCGTGCGCGCGGTGGACGGCATCGATCTCGACGTGCAGCCGGGCGAGGCGCTGGGCATCGTCGGCGAATCCGGCTGCGGCAAATCGACCGCGGCGCGTGCCATGCTGCGCCTGATCGAACCGGACCAGGGCAGCATCCGCTTCCAGGGCGAGGACCTGCGCGCCGCGCGCGGCGCGGCGCTGGTGGCGCTGCGGCGGCGGCTGCAGATCGTGTTCCAGGATCCGTACGCCTCGCTCAATCCACGCCGCAGCGTCGGCGCGACGCTGGCCGAGCCGCTGATCGTGCATGGCATCGCGCGCGCCCGCGCAGCGCGCGCGCAGGCGGCCGCGCTGCTGGAGGAGGTCGGCATGCCGGCGGCGGCGCTGGACCGCTATCCGCACGAATTTTCCGGCGGGCAGCGCCAGCGCATCGGCATCGCGCGCGCGCTCGCCCTGCATCCGGCGCTGCTGGTGGCGGATGAGCCGGTCTCCGCGCTCGACGTGTCGGTGCAGGCGCAGATCCTGCTGCTGCTGCGCCGGCTGCAGGACTCGCGCGGGCTGGCCTTCGTGTTCGTCAGCCATGACCTTGCCGTGGTGCGCTGGTTCTGCGTGCGGGTCGCGGTGATGTATCTCGGCCGTATCGTCGAGAGCGGCGCGGTCGGCGCCGTGTTCGACGCGCCGCGCCATCCCTATACGCGGCTGCTGCGCGACGCGGTGCCGGCGGCCGATCCGCGCCGCCGCGTCGCGGTGCCGCGCCTGGCGGGCGAACTGCCCTCCGCTGCCGCGCCGCCGCCCGGCTGCCATTTTCACCCGCGCTGCCCCCGCGCCAGCGACCGCTGCCGCAGCGAGCCGCCCGCCTGGACCGCGGCCGAGGGGCGCGGCTTCGCGTGCCATCATCCGCTGGACTGACGGCCGTGTTGCGGGGCAATGGCCCGCCCCGTACAACCCGCCGCATGTTCATCACGCTGGAAGGCGGCGAGGGGGCCGGCAAATCGACGCAGGCGCGGCTGCTCGCCGATCGTCTGCGCGACGCCGGCCGCAGCGTGCTGGCGACGCGCGAGCCGGGTGGCGCGCCGGGGGCGGAGCGGCTGCGCGAGCTGCTGCTTTCCGGCGAGATCGCCTGGTCGCTGCCGGCCGAGACGCTGCTGCACTTCGCCGCCCGCGCCGAACACGTCGCCCATACCATCCGCCCGGCGCTCGACGCCGGCACGTGGGTGGTCTGCGACCGTTTCGCCGATTCCACGATGGCCTATCAGGGCTACGCCCAGGGTGGCGACCGCGCCGCCATCGCGACCCTCACCGACCTGCTCGGCCTGCGCCCCGACCTGACGCTGGTGCTCGACCTCGACGTGCCGGCCTCGCTCGCCCGGCTCGCCGCGCGCGGCACCGCGGCCGACCGCTACGAGCGGCTCGGCGCCGGCTTCTTCGCCCGCGTAC
>JAJZVE010000052.1 GCA_021845835.1 Pseudomonadota bacterium
CGATCTGTCGGCTGGCACAGGTCGAAGCCCTCGCCGCCGGTTGCCTGCAGCTTGTTGATCTGCTCCTCGTTCTGCGAGAACGGCGTCGCGTTCACCTTGATCCCGGTCTTCTTCGTGAAGTCAGGGATCACCGGATCGGGCAGCTCGTCCGACCAGTTCAGGATGCTGAGCGTCCCGGACGACGAACGCGCGTCGCGCACTACGAACGGCCCGATCGCAACCGCCGCGCCCAGCGCGGCCGAGCGGGCGAGCAGCATCCGCCGCGTGAAGTCCCGTGCCGCCGTGACGGTGGCGCCGGCAGAGTGGTGCGGATCGGTCGGTACGCGCATCGCGGTCTCCCTCGCCTTTCGGGCCGAAGCATAGCAGGTCAGGGGGCGTTGCAAAGCAACCCGCCCGGCGCCATTTTGCCGCGCTGCATCCTTAACTTTACGATAACCGGGCGTTCATCAGCTCGTCACCGTCGCGCGGATGTCGCCGCTGCGCGACGTCACGGTGACCGACACCGCCTCGCCGTGGCCCTGCACCAGCGCATCGAGCCGCGCGCCGCCCACGGCGAGGCCGGTCAGCGTGATGCGGTCGGTGAAGCTCGGCATCACCGGGCGGTCGAAGCAGACGGTGCGGCTTTCCGGGTCGAAGCCGATGCCGAGGCAGGCCTGCAGCAGCGCCAGCGGTGCCGCCGCCGACCACGCCTGCGGCACGCAGGCCACTGGGTAGAAGGTCGGCCCCTGCCCGCGCCGGCGCGGAAAGCCGCAGAATAGCTCCGGCAGCCGCCGCAGGTCGATATAGGTCGCCGCTTCGAACAGCCCGTCCAGGATGCGCGCCGCCTGCCGGCGCATCCCGTAACGGCCGAAACCCATGCCGATCAGCGCGTTGTCGTGCGGCCACACGGAACCGTTGTGGTACGACATCGGGTTGTAGCGCGCCTCGCCGGTGCCGATGGTGCGCAGGCCCCAGCCGGAGAAGAAGGCGCTGCCGAGCATCTGCTCCGCCACCAGCGCCGCGTGCTCCGCCGAGGCGGCACCGGCCAGCAGCAGATGCCCGGCGTTGGAGCTGCGCACGCGGCATGGCTGCTTCGCACCGTCCAGCGCCATCGCATAGGTGCCGATCTCCTCGCACCAGAACGTCTGCTCGATGCGGCCCTTCAGCGTCTCCGCCTGCGAGCGCAGCGAATCGGCGCGCGCCTGGTCGCCGAGCCGGGCGGCGATCCGGGCCGCGGCGCGGCGGGCGCGATAGACATAGCCCTGGACTTCAACGAGCGCGATCGGTCCGTGCGCCATCGTGCCGTCGGCGTGGAACACCGAATCGTGGCTGTCCTTCCAGCCCTGGTTGGCCAGCCCGGTCTGCGTCATGCGGTGGTATTCGACGAAGCCGTCGCTGTCGCGGTCGCCGTAGCTGTCGATCCAGTGCAGCGCCGCGTCGATCTGCGGCCACAGCGCATGCACGGTGGCGACATCGCCGGTGCGGTGCAGATACTCGCCCGCCAGCATGACGAACAGCGGCGTCGCATCGACGCTGCCGTAATAGCGGCGGAACGGCACTTCCTTCAGCTCCGCCATCTCGCCGTGCCGCGTCTCGTGCAGGATCTTGCCCGGCTCGGCATCCGCCTCCGGGTCCGACCCGGTCGCCTGGTTGGCGGCCAGATAGCGCAGCACGCCGCGCGCCACCGCCGGGTCCACCCACAGCATCATCAGCGCGGTAATCAGCGCATCGCGGCCAAATGCCGTGCTGTACCACGGGATTCCCGCGTACGGATAGGCGCCGACATCGGTGTCCGTCATCAGCATGTAGAGGTCGGACACCGAACGGCGCACCGCCTCGTTGAAGATCTCGTTGCTGGTCTCTATGGCGGTAGCGCGACCGGAGGAGCGGCGCAGCGCCCGGCGCGCATCGCGCATCGCGATGAAGAACGTCTCCGGCGGCGACAATTGCCGTTCGCCGGGTGGCGTGCAGCGCACCTCCAGATAGATGTTGATGCGGTCGCCGGGTGCCAGATGCAGCGTGAACGTGGCGCGGCCCGGCTCGACGCGGTCCGGCTTCGGGTCGAAGCGCAGGCGCGTGGTGCGCTGCGCGCGGTCGAGGCCGGTGTAGCCGAGCGTCACGCTGTCGGCCTCGCAGTGTGCTGGATGGATGGTGCCGCGGCGCGGCCGGCGCTGCCCGCGCACCTCGAACAGGTCGGCGAAATCGGCCGAGTAGCGCAGTTCCAGCGTCAGGGTCTGCGCCGTGTCGGCGTAGCTGCGCACGGCGATGCGCTGGTGGCATGCCGCCTCGAACACGAAGCAGGAGCGGCGGATATGCACGAGGTCGTGCTCCAGCAGCACCGCCTCGCCGTCGTGCAGGTCGGGATTGGTGAGGTCGCAGGTCAGCGTCGCGTTGTCCTCCCGCACGTCGGAGGACAGCAGCAGCGGGCGCTGGCCGTTCAGGAACAGGTCCAGGCGCGTCAGGTGCCGCGTGTCGCGGTAGTAGAGGCCGCCCGGGTTGCCGTCGGCCGCCAGCACGTCGCCGGTGTGGTCGAACACCCCGAACGTGTCGCCGTGCTTGAGCGTGCGCGGGCGCTGCACCTGCAGGCTGGCGGTGGCCGCGACCAGGAACGTATCGACGGGAGCGCCCGTTTCGGTCTGCTCGTCCATGTTCGCCCTTCCGGTTCCGCTGATGGAGGAGAACCGCTCAGAAGGCGAACGGTTGCCGCCGGGCGGCGAATTCAGACGGGGATGGCGAACAGTTCGTCGAGCGGGATGGCGACGCCGATCTCCGGCAGTTCCAGCACGGCCCCAGCGCCCTCGACCGTCTCGGGCAGCCTGTTGGCAGCGCGACGCAGCATCGTTGCGTGGGGGCGATCCTGCGCCAGCATGACATAGGCGCGCACGGACGGGATGGCCGCGTACTCGGCGGGCTTGACGCGCCGGTCGGTGAGTTCGGTCGTCGGCGACTGGATCTCGAACGCAACGGCCGGCTCGACGGAGTCCGCGGCCGGATCGAATGCGCCGCACGCCACCGTCACGTCCGGATAGCGGACGCGGCCGGCGGGCAGCACCTTCACGTTCTCCCCGCACACCTCGCAGGGCGGGCGCAGGCGGGGCCGCACGGATGGCGGGACGCAGGCTGAGTGCGGCGTGCGCGGACGGGCCGCCGGCCGGGGCACCGGGTTTGGCGATCGCGAGGCGCGTCGTTTCGCCCACGCCGTGCGCCGCCGCCCCGCGCCATCGCGACACATCTCGCCGGGCGCGCGGTGCGCGACATGCTCACGCCAGCGCCCGCCAAACGAAATTCGGTGAAGTTCACAATATGACCAACTTTACGGTTTCGGCCGGTGTCACCAGCAGCTTCCTTCCGCTCACCGGCGGCGAAGTCTTGACCGTGGACTCCGGCGGCACGACCAGCGGCACCGCAATCAGCACCACGATGAACAGATGTGGCCGCAATCCTTGCCAATCCTTTGACCGTCGACGAGAGGCTTGCGACCGGCAGCACGATAAGCCCGATCCTGTCGTTCTTCGCGTTCTACGATATGTGGCTCGCCATCGGACGGATCGCCGAAGAGGCGGGGTGCGTCTTAACCGTCTACATGGACGACGTGACGCTTTCAGGGGATTCGGTGCCGAAGCGTGTCGTTTGGGCTGTTCGCAAGCAAATTCACAGCCGCAGGCTGCACTATCCCAAGGAACGACACTTCACCGGCGGCGTGGCCGAAGTTACCGGCACGCTGATCAGGGACGGCAAGATGGCCGTCCCCAACCGGCAGCGGAAAAAGGCCTGCGACACCCGCATGAACCTGGCGACCGCATAGGGTCGAGAGCAGTCATTCATGTCAAATCTTGCGATAGTCATGGTTCGTGTTCTACCTCGTCTCCGTCACCTTCCTTAACCCCGGCGGATGGTCCGGGTCGTGCCCGCGCGCCCGCGCCGCCGCCTCCGCCGCGAGATAGAAACTGACCAGTTGCGGCAGCAGGTCGGTGTCCGCATGGTCCGGCGCGACGGTGGGCAGGCTGATGATCCCGGCGCCCGCCAGCCCCGCCGCCAACACCGGCGTGCCGCGCGATGCCAGATCGGCCAGCAGCGCCGCACTCCCCGCCTGCCCGGCATCCGCCTGGATGAAGCCGACCACGGGAAAATCCGGCCCGGCCAGCGCGCGCGGCCCGTGCGGCAGCTCGGCGGAGCTGTAGGCCAACCCGGCGACGCCGGTGGTCTCGGCGAGCTTCAGCGCCGCTTCGCTGGCGATCGCAAGGCCGGGGCCGCGGCCAAGCGTGAACATCCGGTCCACACGCGCGATCTCCGCCGACAGCGCCGACCAGTCCAGCGCGCAGGCCGCGTCCAGCCGGTCGGGCAGCCGCGCCAGCGCCGCCGCCAGCGCCGCATCGCCGGTCCAGGCGGCGGTGAGCGCCAGCCCGGCGGCGATGCTCGCCAGCACCGATTTCGTCGCCGCCACGCTGCGCTCCGGCCCGGCGGCGACGTCCAGCACCAGCGCGCACGCGGCGGCCAGCGGGCTGGCGGCGTCGTTGACCAGCGCCAGCGTCAGCGCGCCGGCCGCGCGGGCCTCCTCGGTCGCGACGATCAGGTCCGGGCTGCGGCCCGATTGCGAAATCGCCACGAACAGCGCGCCGCCCAGCCGCTGCCGGCGATGGTACAGCGAGGCCACCGACGGCATCGCCGCCGCCGCCACCACGCCGAGGTCGCGCGCCAGCACATAGCGCAGGAAGGTGCCGGCATGCCCGGAACTGCCGCGCGCGCACACCATCACCAGCGCCGGATCGAGCGCCCGCAGCCGCGCCGCCACGGCCGCGATCGCCGCGCGCTGGGCGAGGCAGCGTCGCACCGCCGCCGCGGCTTCCTCGGCTTCCTGGCGCATCAGGCTCATGGCAACCCTCCCCTGCCTGCGTACGCCGCGCGCCCCGCCGCGGCAAGCGCAGACGCTGGACAGGACGCGCGGCGCGTGCTGTTCGACACGCCGAGGGAGGAAACACGCATGCAGCCCAACGATGCCATCTACCCGAGCCTGCGCGACCGCGCCGTGCTGATCACCGGCGGCGCGAGCGGGATCGGCGCTTCGATCGTGGAGCATTTCTGCGCCCAGCACGCCCGCGTGACCTTTCTCGACATCGCCGGCGCGGCGGGCGAGGCGCTGGTCGCGAAGATCATGGCGGCCGGCCATGCGGCGCCGACCTTCCGCCAGGTCGATGTCACCGACATCGCGGCCTTGCAGGCGGCCGTGCAGGAGGCCGGGCCGCTCGCCGCGCTGGTCAACAATGCGGCGCATGACGAGCGCCACGCCTGGCAGGACGTGACGCCCGAATACTGGGACGACCGGCTGGCGGTGAACCTGCGCCACCAGTTCTTCGCCATCCAGGCGGCAGCCCCGGCCATGATTGCCGCGAACGCCGGCTCCATCATCAATTTCGGCTCGACCAGTTGGCATCTGGGCATGGGCGGGATGCCGGCCTACACGACCAGCAAGGCCGGCGTCGAAGGGATGACGCGCAGTTTCGCCCGCGACCTCGGCCCGCACGGCATCCGCGTGAACTGCGTGCTGCCCGGCTGGATCATGACTGAGCGGCAGTTGACCAAATGGATGGACGACGACGGCGAGCGCACGCGCCGGGAAGGCCAGTGCCTGAGGGACCGGCTCTATCCGCCGGACGTGGCGCGCATGGTGCTGTGGCTCGCCGCCGACGACAGCCGCATGGCGACGGCGCAGACCTGGACGGTGGACGGCGGCTGGACCTGACGGCGCGCCGGATCGCGCGCGGCGGCGAGGTCGGGGTCGTCATAGACGGCGGACTGGCCAGGATCAGCGTGAGGTCGGGCCGCGACGAGTAGCTGCGGCCGTACACGCTGCGCCACAGCGTCTCGATGCGGAACGGATCGCTGCCCTCGACATGGTGCGCGAACACGTCCTCGATCAGCGTCACCATCGCCCGCGCGCCGAAGGTCGCGGCATACACCTCGCCGACGCCCTCGATGCCGGTGTCGGTGACGAGCCTGAGGAAGATGAAATAGCGTCCACCCATTGCGGCGGCGGCTTGGCGACCACGAAGGTCTGCCGCGACCGGATTTTCACGCGCCGAACACGATCACGTTGCGCAGCGCCGTGCCGCGCTTCACCGCGTCGATCGCCTCGTTGATCTGTTCCAGCTTATAGCGCGCGGTGATGAGCTCATCGAGCTTCAGCCGCCCGTCCTGATACGCCGCGAGCAGATGCGGGATGTCGATGCGCACGCGCGCCGACCCCATCCGGGAACCGAGGATGCGCTGCTCGTCGGCGGCCAGCCAGCCCGGATCGTACGACGCCATCACGCCGGATGCCGGCATGCCGACGATCACCGCGGCGCCGCCGCGCGCCAGCAGTTGCGTCGCCTGCTGCATCGCTGCCTTCGCGCCCACCGTCACGAACACGTAGTCCGCGAGCCGGCCGCCGTTGACCGAGCGGATGAAGCCGGCGACATCGTCCGCTGCCGGGTCCGCCGCGTGCGTCGCGCCGAAGCGCAGCGCCGCCTCGCGCTTGCTCGCCGACAGATCGAGCGCGATGATCGGCGCCGCACCGACCAGCGCCGCCCCCTGCACCGCGTTCAGCCCGACGCCGCCGGTGCCGATCACCACGACGCTGTCGCCGGTGCGCACGGCCGCCGTGTTGAGCACCGCGCCCGCCCCGGTCAGCACGCCGCACGCCAGCAGCGCCGCGCAGTCGAGCGGCACGTCGTGCGGGATCGCCACCGCCTGCGACGCCTCCACCACGACCTGTTCGGCGAACGCGGCGGTGCGCAACCCGTGCGTTAGCGTCTCGCCGGTTGCGCGCACCGTCAGCGGACTTTGCGCGTCGAGCGGGAACGTCGTCTCGCAGCGCACCGGCGCACCGCGCGAGCAGGCGGGGCAATGGCCGCAGGAGCGGATCAGCGTCACCACCGCATGATCGCCCGGCTTCAGATGCGCGACGCCGGCGCCCACTTCCTCGACGATGCCGGCCGCCTCGTGGCCATACACGGCGGGCAGCGTGCCGCCCCAGGCGCCGTCGGCGAACAGGATGTCGCTGTGGCAGATGGCGCAGGCCGCGAGCCGCACCCGCACCTCGCCGGCGCGGGGCGGCGCGAGGTCCACCTCCTCGATCGTCAGCTTCTCGCCGAAAGCGCGGCAGACGGCGGCTTTCATCGCGTGTCCTGCTCGGGCCGGGGCCGCGGACTATGCGCGGGCCGGCGCGGCGCCGCAACGGCGCCTCATGGCCGCGCGCCGAGCCCGATCGAGCGGCCGGCGGCGGCCGGGCGCGGCAGCCCGGCGTGCGCAGCGACGATCGGATCGAGCCGCGCGCGCACCTCCGGCAGCACCGGGCAGGCGCGCCCCGCCGCCACGCCCACATGCAGCAGCATCTGCTCGCAGGTCGCAGCGATCGCGCCGTCCGCCGCGCGGTGCATTTCCTGCCAGATGTGCACGCGCTTTTCGTCCGCACCGAGAATCTGCAGCGTGATGCTGAAGTCCGCATCCGGCTTCATCTCCCGCAGATGGCGCAGATGCGTCTCCGCGGTGAAGAAGCTGTGGCCGCGCGCGACATAGCATGGATCCGCGCCGATCATCGCCAGGAACACGTCGCCCGCCTCGCTGAAGGCCTGCAGGTACCGGCTCTCGTTCATGTGGCCGTTGTAGTCGATCCACTCCTGCGGCACGCGCCGCCCGGCCACCGGAAGCGGCGCCGCCGCGCTGCCGTGATGCTGGCTCGTCGCTGCCGCCATCGTCCTGTCCCGGTCGGTTGCCCGCCCGACGATAGCCGGCGGCGGGCCGCGCGCCTATATCGTCGCTGTCCGTCCCGGGGGAGCGACGCTGCCATGACCGCCCGCACCGTTCGCCGCCTGCATCCGGCCCTGCGCGACGACATCGGCGACCTGACCACGCGCCGGCCGCTGCCGGGGCCGGGCCTGGATCAGCTCGATCCGTTCCTGTTCCTGAACCACCACGGCCCGCAGACCTATCCGCCCGGCAATCGCGGCCTGCCGTTCGGCCCGCATCCGCATCGCGGCTTCGAGACCGTCACCTTCATCCTCGACGGCGAACTCGCGCACCGCGACTCCGGCGGCCACGAGAGCATCATCACGGCCGGCGGCGTGCAGTGGATGACCGCGGGCCGCGGCCTCGTGCATGCCGAGCTGTCGCCGGAGGGGTTCATGCGCCGCGGCGGCGCGCTGGAAATCCTGCAGCTCTGGGTCAACCTGCCGTCGCGGCTGAAGCTGGTCGCGCCGCGCTATGTCGGCCTGCAGCGCGCGGACATCCCCTCCTTCACCGCGGACGACGGCCGCGTCGGCGTCGATCCGATTTCCGGCGACTGGGACGGGCATGCCGGCCCGATCGCGTCGCCGACGGACGTGCAGCTGGCGACGCTGCGGTTCGCGCCGCGCGGCCACCTGCGGCTGCCGGTTGCGGCCGGGCGCACGGTGTTCCTCTATGTCGTGCGCGGCACCGTGGTGGTCGGCGGCACCGAGGTGCCGGCATTCCATCTGGTCGAACTGAACGACGATGGCCGGACCGTCGATCTGGGCGCGGCGAGCGACGCGGTGGTGCTGTTCGGCCACGCGCCGCCGCTCGGCGAGCCGGTGGCGGCGCACGGCCCGTTCGTGATGAACACGCGCGAGGAGATCCTGCAGGCGATCCGCGACTACCAGGCCGGCAGGTTCGGCAGCATGGCGGGCGACTGATCAGCCGGCCGCCGGCCGGAACGCGCCGGGCGGCACCAGGCCCGGCTCGACATAGGCGAAGTGCAGCGCGTCCAGTTGCGCCCACAACACCTCGGTCTTGAACTGCAGCGCCTGCAGCACCGCCTGCTGCGCCTGCGGCGTGCGTGCGTTGTCGCGCACATAGGCCAGCGCGAAGCCGGCGTCGCGCGGCGCCTGGTCCAGCCGGCGGCGGAAATAGGCCACCAGATCCTCGCTGATGAAGTCGTAATGCTCCAGCATCCCCGCGATGCGCTCGGCATGGATCGCCGGCGCAAACAGCTCGGTGAGCGACGACGCGATGGCTTCCAGCGGCGAGTGTTCATAGACGAAGCGCACATAGGCCTCGACGGCGAACCGCGTCGCCGGCAGCGCGCCCTGCAGCGACACCACGTAGTCGCGGTCCAGTCCCAGCCCGTCGGTCAGCTTCAGCCAGCGCTCGATGCCGCCGGCATCCTCGCCGCTGCCGTCGTGGTCGTAAATGCGATGCACCCATTCGCGCCGCAATTCGCGATCGTACAGGCGCGCCATCAGCGCCGCGTCCTTGCGCGGGATCGCCGACTGATAGACGTAGCGGTTCAGCGCCCAGGCCTGCACCTGGCCACGATTCATCCTGCCGCCGTGCAGCCTCTGATGAAACGGATGGAGATTGTGGTAGCGCTCGGCGCCGATGCGGCGCAGGCGGCGTTCCAGCTCGTCGGGGCTCAGCACGTCGTTCATGGTTTCCTCCCTCGGGTCGTCAGGACGCCGCAGGCTCAGCGGCGCAGTTCCATCTGGATCGGCCCGTCGCGCCGGCCATGCGTGAACTGCTCGACGAACGGATTGCCGCTGGCCATCAGCGCGTCCGACGGGCCGGACCAGATGATGCGGCCCTTGTGCAGCATCGCCACCCGGTCGGCGATGCGCCGTGCGCTCGCCATGTCGTGCGTGATCGCGACCGCAGTGCTGCCCAGGCGCTTGACGCAATCGACGATCAGCCCGTCGATCACCGCGCCCATGATCGGGTCGAGGCCGGTGGTCGGCTCGTCGAAGAACAGGATGTCCGGCTGCGCCGCGATGGCGCGCGCCAGCCCGACGCGCTTCTGCATCCCCCCCGACAGCTCCGCCGGCCAGAGATCGCCGACCGTCGGCGCCAGCCCGACCTGGCCCAGCACCTCCTCTGCCCGCGCCCGCGCCTCCGCCCGGTTCGCGCGGCGCTGCGCCAGCAGGCCGAAGGCGACATTCTCCCACACCGGCAGCGAGTCGAACAGCGCGCCGTTCTGGAACAGCATGCCGATCCGGGCGCGGATCGCCGACTGCTCGCCGTAGGTCAGGCTCAGCAGATCCTGCCCGTCGATCTCGATCGCGCCGTCGTCCGGCTCGATCAGGCCGAGGATGCATTTCAGCAGCACCGACTTGCCGGTGCCCGAGCCGCCGATCACCACCAGCGAAGTGCCGGGCATGACATCGAGGTCGATGCCGTCCAGCACCTGTTTCGGCCCGAACGCCTTGCGCAGGCCGCGCACGCGGATTTTCGGCACCGCGCCGCTCATCGCGCGAAGAACAGCTCGGTCAGGCCATAGTCGAAGGCCAGGATCAGCACCGACGCCGCCACCACTGCCGCCGTCGTCGCTGCGCCCACGCCCTGCGCGCCGCCGCGGCTGCTATAGCCGTGAAAGCAGCCCATCAACGCGATCAGAAAGCCGAACACCGCCGCCTTCACGAGGCCGGAGACCACGTCGATGGTCTCCAGGTAGGTGATCGTGTTGTGCAGATACGTCGCCGCATTGAAGCCGAGCTTGATGGTGGCGACGAAGAAGCCGCCCATGACGCCGATGATGTCGCCGACCAGCACCAGCAGCGGCAGCGCCACTATGCCGGCGAGCAGCCGGGGCGCCACCAGGTATTTCATCGGATCGGTCGAGAGCGTTTGCAGCGCGTCGATCTGGTCGGTGACGCGCATGGTGCCGATCTCGGCTGCCATCGCCGCGCCGACGCGCCCGGCCACCATCAGCCCCGCCAGCACCGGGCCGAGCTCGCGCGTGATCGACAGCACGACCAGGCTCGGCATCGCCGTCTCGGCCGAGAAGCGCGCGAGGCCGGTGGAGGATTGCAGCGCCAGCACCATGCCGGTGAACACCGCGGTCAGCGCCACCACCGGCAGGCTGAAATAGCCGATCTCGACGAAGGCGCGCAGGAACATGCGCGCGTAGAACGGCGGCCGCACGATATGCGACAGGCCGGTCAGCGCGAACAGCGCCAGCGCCCCGATGGCGCGGCACACGCTGAAGGTGCCGCGGCCGACGCCGCCAACCGCATCGAGCAGGGTGTTCACCATGCGCCTGCGCCTAGCAGGCGCGGGGGTGGCGCGTCAAAACCGGTGCGACGCCCTCCGCTCCAGCCCTGCCGGTCAGGAGTCGGGCGACCCGATCCAGTTTTCCACCGTCAGTCCCCGGACCCGCCGGAATTCGCCGACATTGGCAGTCACCAGGGTGGCGCCCGAAGCGCGGGCATGCGCCGCAATCAGAAGGTCATTCGGGCCGAATGTCGGCACGGACGGCGGTTCAAGGCGATGCGCAACCGCTGGCGCGCCAGTGGGAAACGCCCGTTCGGACGCCGAACCGCGATGCGCTCGCATGCATTCGGCGCACGTCACTCCCCCTCCATCCCGCCATGCTGCAGGTCAATGTCGGCGAACCGCGTGAACTCGCCCTCGAAGAACAGGTCGATCTTGCCGGTCGGCCCATGCCGCTGCTTCTCGATCAGCAGCTCGGCGCGGTTGTGCACGCTCTCCATATCGCGCTGCCATTTCTCCACGGCGGCGTGGAACTTCTCGTCGTTGTCGAAGCCGATCTGCTTGGGGGCGCGCTGCTGCAGATAGTACTCGTCGCGATAGACGAACATCACCACGTCGGCGTCCTGCTCGATCGACCCGGATTCGCGCAAATCCGACAGCAATGGCCGCTTGTCCTCCCGGCTCTCCACCGAGCGGGAGAGCTGCGACAGGGCCAGCACCGGCACCGCCAGTTCCTTGGCGATCGCCTTCAGCCCCTGGGTGATCTGGCTGATCTCCAGCACCCGGTTCTCCGGCCGGGAGCCGGCCGCGGGGCGCATCAGCTGCAGGTAATCGACCACCACCAGCGCAAGGCCGGAGGTGCGCTTGAGCCGTCGGCAGCGCGTGCGCAGCGCCGACAGCGTGATCGCCGGCGTGTCGTCGATATAGAGCGGCATGCCGGCCAGTTCGCGGCTGACCTGGACGAAGCGGTCGAATTCCTTCTGGCCGATATCGCCGCGGCGGATGCGGTCGCCGGAGATGCGCGCCTCCTCGGCCAGCAGGCGCGTCGCCAGCTGCTCGGCGCTCATTTCCAGCGAGAACACGGCGACGGCGGCCTTCGCCACCGCGTTCGGGTCGCGCTCCCGCGCCTCGGCGGCGAGCGACTGCGCCGCGCCGAAGGCGATTTTCGTCGCCAGCGCCGTCTTGCCCATGCCCGGCCGCCCGGCCAGCACCAGCAGGTCGGACGGGTGCAGCCCGCCGGTCTTCTTGTCGAGATCCCGCAGCCCGGTGGAGAGACCGGACACATGGCCGGCGCGGTGGAAAGCGCGCTCGGCGGCGTCGATCGCGCGGGTCAGCGCGCGCTCGAACGGCAGCAGCGCCTGATCGCTGCCGCCGCGCACGGCGAGGTCGAACAGCGACTGCTCCGCCGCCTCCACCTGGCCGGCGCCGTCCAGCTCCGCCGCGGCGCCGAAGGCGTTGTTGACCACGGTTTCGCCGATGTCGATCAGCTGGCGGCGCAACCAGGCGTCGTGGATCGTGCGGCCGTATTCGCCGGCATTGATGATGCCGACCATGGCGGACAGCAGTTGCGCCAGATAGGCGGTGCCGCCGACCTCATCCAGCACGCCGGAATGTTCGAACTCGGCGCGCAGCGTCACCGCGTCGGCCAACTGGCCGGCGTCGCAGCGCCGCGCGATGGCGGCGAAGATGCGGCCGTGGATCGCATCGGCAAAATGCTCGGGGGCGAGGAACTCGCTCACCCGCTCATAGGCCCGGTTGTTGGCGAGCAGCGCGCCGAGCAGCGCCTGTTCGGCCTGCAGGTTGGAGGGGGGCAGCCGCTGGGTGAGGCCCAGCAGCGGGGAGCTTGCTTCGATCTGGTTCATGTCGCGCCCAGCTTAGCGCGACCAGCCTGCGGCGGGGCGGTGGATTAGTGTGGATAAGGGGGATGAATCCGCCGCGCCGCGCCAGCGTGGTACGGACGCCGCTCCGGCTATCCGCGGGCCAGTCGCAGCGTGAGGGCATTCGGCATGGCGCGACGCTGCAACGGCGTGACAGTGGGCGCAACCGGCGGATGGCGCCGGGCGGGACGGCGGCCCATCTTCGCGCCATGAGCACCCTCGATGACACGCGCTGGGATCTGGTGAGCCGCCGCCAACCGGCCGATTTCCTTTATGCGGTCACGACGATGGGCGTCTATTGCCGCCCCGGCTGCCCTTCGCCGCGGCCGAGGCGGGAAAACGTGCGCTATTTCGCTGAAGCCGCGGCAGCGGAAGCGGCCGGGTTCCGCGCCTGCCGCCGCTGCGACCCGAAGGGCGAGCGGGCGGCGCTGGCGCGCGCCGTGGTGGCAGAGGCGTGCGCGCAGATCGAAGCGGCGGAGGCGATCCCGTCGCTCGATGCGCTCGCCGCCCGCGCCGGCTACTCGAAATTCCATTTCCTGCGCCTGTTCCGTGCCCATACCGGCCTGACCCCGCGCAGCTACGCCGAGGGCGTGCGCGCGCGCCGGCTCCAGGCGGCGCTGGCGCAGGGCACACGGGTTGCCGATGCGGTGGCCGAAAGCGGCTTCGGCTCGGAAAGCCGTGTCTATGAGGATACCGGCAAGCTGCTCGGCATGACGCCGGGTGCGGCACGGCGCGGCGGCGCCGGCGAGACCATCCGCACCGCCTTCGCCGACTGCCCGTTC
>JAJZVE010000053.1 GCA_021845835.1 Pseudomonadota bacterium
CAGCGCGCCGACCAGCCGCGACACGCCGACGCCGTAGCTGCCCATGTGCGGATTGACCGCGGCGCCGTCACGCCCGGCGACGGTCAGGCCGAGCGGCGCGCTGTATTTCGTGCCGAAATAGAAGATGTGGCCGACCTCGATGCCGCGTCCTTCGCGTTTCTCGGCGACGTTGGCCCAGGCGGCGGGATCGTGCTTCTCGTCGGTCGCCGCGTACGGCGTCGTCATCTGGGTAAAGAAGCGGTCGAGATCGGCTTCCGATTCGTGGCTGACGGCGCGCGAGGAAAAATCCATGCGCTCGAACGCGGCATCGTACCACACCTGGCTCTCGCCGGTCGGTGCGAGGATGATGAACTCGTGGGAGAGGTTGCCGCCGATCGGCCCGCTCTCCGCCTCCATCGGGATCGCCTTCACGCCCATGCGCTGGAAGGTGCGCATATAGGCCAGCATCATGCGCCGGTAGCTGACCACCGCGCCGGCGTAGTCGAGGTCGAAGCTGTAGGCGTCCTTCATCAGGAACTCGCGGCCGCGCATGACGCCGAAGCGCGGGCGCACCTCGTCGCGGAACTTCCACTGGATGTGGTAGAGCATCTGCGGCAGTTCGCGGTACGACTTCACCGACTGGCGGAACAGGTCGGTGATCATCTCCTCGTTGGTCGGACCGAACAGCATATCGCGCTCGTGCCGGTCCTTGATGCGCAGCATCTCCGGCCCATAGGCGTCGTAGCGCCCGCTCTGCCGCCACAGCTCGGCGGGCTGGATGGTCGGCATCAGCATTTCCTGCGCGCCGATCGCGTCCTGCTCCTCGCGCACGATCTGCGCGATGTTCTGCAGCACCCGCCAGCCGAGCGGCAGCCAGGCATAGATGCCGGCCGCGGTCTGCCGCACCAGTCCCGCGCGCAGCATCAGGCGGTGCGAGACGACCTGCGCCTCGGCAGGCGTCTCCTTCAACGTGGGGGCGAGGGTGCGCGAGAGTCGCATGAACGGTCCATCCAGGGCGAGAACAGGCAGGCGCGGACCCTACCGTTCCGCGGCACCGACCGCCAGAGATCGCGTCCGCGTTTTGCACCGCAAAAACAATTGTGCGCTGCACAAAAGCCTGGGGAAATAAAATCAGGCAATCCCCCCCGGCGCGCGACCGAAACCAGGTGACAGGTAGACCTTTTGCCGCTAAACACAAAGAAGGCCCTCGCGCCAGAAGGCGCAGAGGGCCAAGTTTAGGGAGGAAACGCCAGTCACACGGCAGGATGAGGCGTGCCTCGTCCTGACCGTGATGATTCCCGAGACACCGGGTCCGCGTCCACGGTTTTCTTTGCATGCGCGGCAAAAAAATCGCCGTCGCAGCCGCGAATTGCTTGTACCGTGTGCAATTCGCCTTGTTCTTGGGCAGCGGCTGTCAATCTTTGGGCAGCGCCAGCCAGCCGTTGCGGAAGCTCAGCCAGTCGCTGGTGATCACCCAATAGAACCCGCCCCAGATCGCGGCCGCAACCAGGGTGGTGGCGATGACCTTGCGCAGCAGCAGCGGCCGGGTCGGCGCGCCACGCCAGCCGCTCGCCGGGTCGGCCTCGCTGCGCGGCGCCGCGCCGAACGGCAGCACCGCGAACAGCGCCACCCACCAGATCAATACGTAGAGCACGGTACCGGTGAACCAGTTCATGACGGCCCGGCTCAGACGCGCAGCAGATGCACATCCACCAGCGGGCGCTTCTGCAGCCGCCGGCCGAGCGCACGCCGCAGTGCCGTGCGCGCCGCGTCCAGCATGCCGGCATCGTTGCGGCGCAGTGGCGCCGGCAGGTCGGCGAGCGATTCCGCCAGTTCCGCCGCGATCCGCCCGGTTTCCGGGTCGTCGGCGTCATAAAGGCCGGGCGCGCTGACCCGCGGGGCGCCACGCAGCCGGCCGGCTTCGTCCACCGCCAGGCTCGCGATCGCCATGCCGTTGTAGAGCATGCGCCGCCGCGCGCCCATCACGCCGCCCAGCAACGGCACCAGGCGCGCGCCGTCCAGCGCCAGGCGGCCCACCGGCGCGCTGTCCACCACCTCCGGCACACCGGGGGCGAGGCTGAGGATGTCGCCGTCCTCCAGCAGCACCGGCGTCACTCCCGCCTCCTGCGCCAGGGCGGCATGCGCCGACAGATGCCGCCATTCGCCATGCACCGGCACCGCGTAGCGCGGGCGCACCAGCCGATACAGCCGCCGCAGCTCGTCGCGCGCCGGGTGGCCGGAGACGTGGATCATGTGGTCGGCATCGGTCATCAGCCGCACGCCGCGCCGCACCAGCGCGTCCTGCACCGTGCCGATGGCGCGCTCGTTGCCGGGGATGACGCGGCTGGAGAACACCACCGTGTCGCCCTCGCCGAGGCCGATGCGCGGGTGGCTGTCGGCGGCGATACGCGCCAGCGCGCTGCGCGGTTCGCCCTGGCTGCCGGTGACCAGGATCAGCAGGTTGTCATCCGGCACCTCGTTCGCCTCGTCCTCGCCGAGGAAGGGCGGGATGCCACGCAGATAGCCGCAGTCGCGTGCCGCCGCCTCCAGGTTGCGCAGGCTGCGGCCGGCCACGGCGACGCTGCGCCCGGCCGCGCGCGCCGCCACCGCGACCGATTCCACGCGGGCAACGTTGCTGGCGAAGCAGGTCACGACGACCCGGCCGCGCAGGTCGCGGATCAGCGCGCCGAGCGAGCGGCGCACGTCCGCCTCCGACCCGGAATGCCCCTCCACCATCGCATTGGTGGAATCGCAGACCATCGCCAGCACCCCCTCCTCCGCGAGCGCCGCGAACCCGGGTTCGTCGGTGGGCGGGCCGACCAGCGGGTCGGGGTCGAGCTTCCAGTCGCCGGTGTGCAGCACCGTGCCGGCCGGCGTGCGGATCACCAGCGCCTGCGATTCCGGCGTCGAGTGGGCGACGCGCAGCAGGCTGAGATGGAACGGCGGCAGATCGACGGTACCACCGGGTGGCACCACATGCAGCGGCACCTCGCCCAGCAGTTGCACCTCGGCGAGCTTGCGGCGCAGCACCGCGGCGGCGAAGGGGGTGGCATAGACGGGGCAGCGCAGCGACGGCCACAGCCACGCGACGGCCCCCAGATGGTCCTCGTGCGCATGCGTGATGACCAGCCCCACCAGCCGGTCGCGCCGTTCGGCGATGAAGCCTGGATCGGGCATCATCACATCGACCTCCGGCAGATCGGCACCGCCGAAGCCGATGCCGCAATCCACCGCGAGCCAGCGCCCGCCGCACCGATAGAGGTTGAGATTCATGCCGATCTCGCCCGTTCCTCCGAGCGGGAGGAACGCCAGATCGCCGGTCGCCGCATCCATGTTCGGTCCTGGTCCTCGTCAGTCGCTGTCGGCCGGCCGGATCCGGTCACGGCTCAATGTGGGGGCCGGGTTGCGCTGTGCCAACAGCCGCAGCCCCTCCAGCGTGATATCCGCGTCGATGTGTTCGATCAGGGTGGTGCCCTCGGCCATCAGCGGCGCCAGCCCGCCGGTCGCGATCACCTTCAGATCGGCGTCGTATTCCGCCTTGATCCGGGCCACCAGCCCTTCCACCAGGCCGACATAGCCCCAGAACACGCCCGACTGCATGGCGGCGACCGTATTGGTGCCGATCACCGCCTGCGGGCGGCCCATGCCGATGCGTGGCAGCCGCGCCGCGGCGCGGTGCAGCGCCTCGATGGAAAGATTGATCCCAGGCGCGATCACGCCGCCGAGATAGGCCCCGTTCCGGTCCGCCACGTCGAAGGTGGTCGCGGTGCCGAAGTCGATGACCATCAGCGGGCCGCCGTAACGGGCATGCGCCGCCAGCACGTTGAGCAGCCGGTCCGCGCCGACCTCGTCGGGGTTGTCCACCTTTATCTCGAACCCCCAGTCGAGATTGGAGCGGACGATCAGCGGCTCGACATCGAACCAGTCGCGGCACAGATGCCGCAGGTGATACAAGGCAGCCGGCACCACGGTGCCGACCACGGCCACGCTCACGTCCTCGCGCTTCAGGCCGCGCAGCGACAGCAGCGACAGCAGCCAGACCGCGTATTCGTCCGAGGTGCGCTGCGGGTCGGTGGCGATGCGCCATATGCCGCGCCAGGTCCTGCCGTCGTGGATGGCGGCGACCACGTTGGTGTTGCCGGCGTCGAATGCGAGCAGCATGGTGTCACGCGCCTCCTGCCGCGGGGGCCAGCACCTCGCCGGCCGCAAACGCCCCGATGCCCCCGGCGGTCGCCAGCAGCAGGCTGCCGTCCGCCGCCAGCCCGGCGAAGCCGCCCTCCCGCGTCGTAGCGCCCGACCGCAGCACGATCGGCGCCCCTTGCGCCGGCCCATGCGCGAGCCACGCCGTCCGCACCGGCGCGAACCCTTCCGCCTCGCGCGCCGCCTGCCAGCGGTCGAGGCGGTCCAGCAGGGCCCTGGCGAACGCCTCCGGCGCCGGCGGCGGCACCCGTTCGGCGAGGCAGGCGGTGGGCCGGTCCGGCACCGGCGGGGCCACCGCGAGGTTAACGCCGAAACCGATGACCAGGAAATCCACCATCCCGTCCGCCGCCGCGGCCGTCTCGCTCAGGATGCCCGCCAGTTTCCGCCCGTGCAGCAGCACGTCGTTCGGCCATTTCAGCGCCAGTGCCTGCGGATCGGGCAGCAGCGCCGCCAGCGTCTCGACCAGCGCCACGGCGGCGAGCAGCGACCATTGCGCGGCGGTGCGCGCCGGCTCCACGGGTCGCAGCAGCACGGACAGATAGAGGTTGCCCGCCGGCGACTGCCAGGAGCGGCCGGCGGTGCCACGCCCGCCGGTCTGCCGCCGCGCCAGCACGGCAAGCCCGTCCGGCTCTCCGGAAAGGGCCCGTTCGCGGCAAAAATCGGAGGTGGAAGCCAGGCAATCGTGGACCGCGAGCCGCCAGCGGCGGCGCCGGGATCCCGTCATCCGAACAGCACCCGCGCCGCCGCCTCCGCCGCGCCGACGAACGGCGCGGGAATAACGAAAAACAGTGTCGTAAACAGGCCCGACACCGCCGCCAGCATGGAAAGCGACGCCGGGCGCGCGTCGAACGCCTCGGCCGGTTCGTCGAAATACATCACCTTGATGATGCGGATATAGTAGTAGGCGCCCACCACGCTGGTCAGCACGCCGATGACCGCAAGCGCCCACAGGCCGCTTTGTACCGCGGCGGTGAAGATGAAGTATTTCGCCCAGAAGCCGGAGAAAGGCGGAATGCCGGCCATGCTGAACATGAACACGGTCAGCCACAGCGCCAGTGTCGGGTCGCGCCGGCCGAGACCGGCGAGATCGGAAATCTGCTCCGTCATTTCGCCGCGCCGTCGCATGGCCAGGATGCAGGCGAACGTACCGGCGCTCATGAACACATAGGTAAGCAGGTAGATCAGCACGCCGCGAATGCCGACCGGCGTGCCCGCGGCCAGCCCGATCAGCACGTAACCCATGTGGCCGATCGCGGAATAGGCCATCAGCCGCTTGAAATTGCGCTGCCCGATGGCGCCGAACGCCCCCAGCACGATGGAGGCGATCGACACCAGCACGATCAGCTGCTGCCACTGCGCGAGCAGGTGGCCGAACGGCGTCGCCATCGCACGCACCAGCAGCGCCATTGCCGCGACCTTCGGCGACGTCGCGATGAACAGCGTCACCGGCGTTGGCGCCCCCTCATAGACATCGGGCGTCCACATATGGAACGGCACGGCCGACACCTTGAAAGCAAGACCGACGACGACGAACACGATGCCGACGATCAGGCCCGGCGATGCCGTCGTTGGGTTGCTCAGCGTCGTCGCCAGTTTGTCGAACTGCATGGTGCCGGAAAAGCCGTACACCAGCGAGATGCCGTACAGCAGCAGGCCGGAGGCGAGCGCGCCGAGCACGAAATACTTGAGCCCGGCCTCCGACGAGCGCAGCTGGTCGCGCGCGAAGGCGGCGAGCACGTAGATGCTGAGCGACTGCAGCTCCAGCCCGACATAGAGCGTCATCAGGTTGGCGGCCGAAGCCATCACCATCATGCCGATGGTCGCGAACAGGATCAGCACCGGGAATTCGAACCGGCGCAGGTTCTCGTGTTCGTTGTAGTCGAGCGACCCGATCACCGCGAACGCCGAGCCGAGCAGCACCAGCAGCTTCACGAAGCCCGAGAAGCTGTCCACGATGAACTGGCCGCGATAGGCGAGGCCGGACGGCCCGGCGATCACCAGCATCGCCGCCACCAGGAACGCGCCGATGGTGAGCATGCTGCTGAGCTGGAACGTGTCGCGCTTCTGCAGCACACCAAACAGCAGAATCGCCATGCCGCAGCAGGCCAGCACCAGCTCCGGCAGGGCAGTGGTCCAGTTCATCATCATCGCACCGCCGCCGCAAGAGTGATGGGAAGATGCAGCGCCGCCTGGTGGTGCTCCACCATCGCGCCCACGGTCGCATCCCAGAAGCTGCTGAAGCTGGACGGATAGACGCCCATCCAGATGGTCAGCACCACGAGCGGCGCGAACACCGCCATCTCCCGCGGGGAGAGGTCAAGGATGCTGCGCAGGTCGTCGCGGGTGATGCGGCCGAAGATGATGCGGCGGTAAAGCCAGAGCGCGTAGGCGGCGCCGATGATCATGCCGAGGCTGCCGAGCAGCGCCAGCCAGAACTGCACCTGGAACGCGCCGACCAGCACCAGGAACTCGCCGACGAAGCCCGACGTTCCCGGCAGGCCGACGCTGGCCATCGTGAACACCATGAACACGAAGGCGTAGGCCGGCATGCGGTCGGCCAGCCCGCCGTAGCGCGCGATCTCGCGCGTGTGGATGCGGTCATAGACGACGCCGACGCAGAGGAACAGCGCGGCGGAGACGATGCCGTGCGACAGCATCTGGAACATCGCCCCCGAAATCCCCTGCGCGTTGGCGGTGAAGATGCCGATCGTGACCACGCCCATGTGCGCGACCGATGAATAGGCGATCAGCTTCTTCATGTCGGTCTGCGCGAACGCGACCAGCGAGGTGTACACCACGGCCACGACGGAGAGCGCATACATCAGCGGCGCCAGGTCGGCGGACGCGATCGGCAGCATCGGCAGCGAGAAGCGCAGGAACCCGTAGCCGCCCATCTTCAGCAGCACGCCGGCCAGGATGACGGAGCCGGCGGTCGGCGCCTCGACATGCGCGTCCGGCAGCCAGGTATGCACCGGCCACATCGGCACCTTCACCGCGAAGGACGCGAGGAAAGCCAGGAACAGCCAGGTCTGCATCGAGGCCGGGAACTGCGTGTGCAGCAGCGTCGGGATGTCGGTGGTGCCGGCCTGGTACCACATCGCCAGCAGCGCCAGCAGCATCAGCACCGAGCCGACCAGCGTGTAGAGGAAGAACTTGATCGCCGCATAGACCCGGCGCTGGCCGCCCCAGATGCCGATGATGAGGTACATCGGGATCAGCACGCCCTCGAAGAACATGTAGAAGACGACGAAATCCAGGGCGGCGAACATGCCGACCATCATCGTCTCCAGGATCAGGAAGGCGAGCATGTACTCGCGCACGCGGCTTTTGATCGAATCCCAGCTCGCCAGGATGCAGATCGGCGTCAGCACCGTGGACAGCAGCACGAACAGCACCGAGATGCCGTCCACGCCGAGCTTGTAGGTGATGCCCCATTGCGGCAGCCAGGTCGCGCTCTCGACGAACTGGAAGCCGGGGTCGGCGGGATCGAAGCGCACCCAGAGCACGACGGAGAGCACGAAGACGATCAGGCTGGTCCACAGCGCCGTCCAGCGCGCGTTGGACGCCACCGTCTCCTCGTCGCCGCGGACGGCGAGGATGACGAGGCCGCCGAGCAGCGGCAGCCAGGTGATCAGCGACAGCAGGGGGAAGCCGGCGGCGTTCATGATCTCACCGGAGGAACAGCAGGAAGATACTGACCAGGGCGACCAGCCCGATCAGCATGGCGAAGGCATAGACCGCGATCGATCCGGTCTGCAGCCGCACCACGCCGGCCGAACCCTCCTCGGTCAGCGTCGCGAGGCTGTTTGGCACACCGTCGATGATGGTCACGTCGCCGACCTGCCACAACTGGCGGGCAAGCGCGTGATAGGGGCGGATGAAAACCAGGTCGTACAGCTCATCCACGTACCATTTGTTCAGCAGCAGGCGGTACACGGCCGGGAACATGGCACTGAGCCGCCCCGGAATGCCGGGCGCGATCATGTAGAACAGATAGGCCGTGGCGATGCCCAGCAGGCCCAGCACGGTCGGCGACAGCGTCACCCAGCCGGGCAGCGACTCCATGTCGCGCAGCACGTGGTTGTCGCTCGCGATCTGGATCGAGTTGCCCCAGAAGGCGTGCCAGTCCTCGCCGATCAACTGGTTGCGGAACACGAACCCGGCCACCAGCGCGCCGATGCCGAGCAGCAGCAGCGGCACCGTCATCACCGGCGGGCTTTCGTGGACATGCGCCATCGCGTGATGGTCGGCGCGCGGCTTGCCGTGGAACGTCATGATCAGCAGACGCCAGGAATAGAACGCGGTAAGGAACGCCGCGATCAGCGTGCACCAGAATCCGTACTGGCCGATGCCGGTATGCGCGGCCCAGGCAGCCTCCACGATCGCGTCCTTGGAATAGAAGCCGGCGAACGGGAACACGCCGCCGAGCGCCAGATTGCCCACCCACATCATCGCGTAGGTGAACGGGATCATGCGCCAGATGCCGCCCATCCTGCGCATGTCCTGCTCGTCCGACATGGCATGGATCACCGAGCCGGCGGTCAGGAACAGCAGCGCCTTGAAGAAGGCATGCGTCAGCAGATGGAAGATCGATGCCTGGTAGGCGCCCACGCCGGCGGCGACGAACATGTAGCCGAGCTGCGAGCAGGTGGAATAGGCGATGACGCGCTTGATGTCGTTCTGCGCGCAGCCGATGGTCGCCGCGAACAGCGCCGTGGTGGCGCCGATGAAGGTGACGAAGCCCAGCGCGCCGGGCGCATAGTCCATCACCGGCGAGAAGCGCACCACCAGGAACACGCCGGCCGTCACCATCGTCGCCGCGTGGATCAGCGCGGACACCGGCGTCGGCCCTTCCATCGCGTCGGGCAGCCAGACATGCAGCCCGATCTGCGCCGACTTGCCCATTGCGCCGATGAACAGCAGCACGCCGATCACCTCGTAGGCGCGCCAGGTCTGACCGAGCACATGGTAGGTCGCACCCATGTGCGCCTGCACCGCGCCGAAAATGGTGCCGAAGTCGATCGAGCCGAACTGCACAAACACGAGCGCGATGCCAAGCGCGAAACCGAGGTCGCCGACACGGTTGACGATGAACGCCTTGATTGCCGCCGCGCACGCGCTCGGCCGGTAGTACCAGTAGCCGATCAACAGGTAGGATGCGAGGCCGACGCCTTCCCAGCCGAAGAACAGCTGCAGCAGGTTGTCGGCGGACACCAGCATCAGCATGGCGAAGCTGAACAGGCTGAGGTAGCTGAAGAACCGCCAGATGGTGTGGTTCTCGTCATGCACCATGTAGCCGACGCTGTAGATGTGGATCAGCGTCGCAACCGTCGTGACCATCGCCACCATCACGGCGGAAAGCGCGTCGTAGCGCAGCGCCCAGGAGGCGTGGAATGATCCCGCCTCCACCCAGGTGCCGAGCGGCACGACGCCGCCCGGCCCGCCGTTATAGACGAGCTGCACGAAGGCGCCCACGCCGCAGATCGAGGCGAGGACCATGCAGGTGATGGTGACGGCCTGCGCGGCGCGGTCGCCGATCGCCTTGCCGAACAGGCCGGCGACGGCGGAGCCGAAGAGGGGCGCGAAAATCGCGACGGCGTACAGCATCCTCTCAGCCCTTCATCAGGTTCACGTCCTCGACCTGGATCGAGCCGCGATTGCGGAAGTAGATGACGACGATGGCGAGCCCGATCGCCGCCTCGGCGGCGGCGACGGTGAGCGTGAACATCACGAACACCTGCCCCACCATGTCCTGCAGCAGCGCCGAGAAGGCGACCAGGTTGAGGTTGGCGGCGAGCAAAATCAGCTCGATCGACATCAGCATGACAATGACGTTCTTGCGGTTCAGGAAGATGCCGAACACGCCGAGTACCAGCAGCAGCGCCGCGACGACGAGGTAGTGCGAAAGCCCGACCGGCAGCATCGCTCAGTGCTCCTCGTGATGCGCGTGGACCGGGGCGGCGAGTGCGGGCGCCTGCCCGTCCGGCTCGCTCGCCAGCGGCCGGAGGATGCCGACCTGCGCCATGCCGGCGCCGAGCGGCACGTCGATGAGTTCCATCGTCTCGCGCACCGTGCGCCCGGTCTGCGCCGCGATGTCCTGGCGCCGCGAACCCTGGCGGCCGCGCAGCGTCAGCACGATCGCGCCGATCATCGCCACCAGCAGCACGAGGCCGGCGGTCTGGAACAGGAACACGTAGTCCGTGTAAAGCAGGTTGCCGAGCTGGACGGTGTTGGGCAGGTTGGCCGCGGTGGGCGCGAAGCGCAGGCTGGTCGCTTCCGGTGCCAGCCGCCAGCCGCCGAGCACCATGCCGAGTTCCAGCAGCAGCACCAGCCCGACGGCAAGCCCGACCGGCAAATAGCGCTGGAAGCCGGAGCGCAGGCCGGCGAAGTCGATGTCCAGCATCATCACGACGAACAGGAACAGCACCGCGACGGCGCCGACATAGACGATGACCAGGATCATCGCCAGGAACTCCGCGCCCGCCAGCAGGAACAGTCCGGCCGCGTTGAAGAAGGCGAGGATCAGAAACAGCACGGAATGGACCGGGTTGCGCGCGCTCACCACCATGCCGGCGGAGGCCAGCATGATGAGGGCGAAGACATAGAAGGCGATGGCGGCGATCATGCGGGCCTCGCGCCTGGGGCGGTGTGTGTCATGTCATTCCCTCGGACCACGCTCAGCGGTACGGCGCGTCCAATTCCAGCCGCTTCGCCAGCTCCGGCTCCCAGCGGTCGCCGTTGGCCAGCAGCTTCGCCTTGTCGTAGAGCAGTTCCTCGCGCGTCTCCGTCGCGAACTCGAAGTTCGGTCCCTCGACGATGGCATCGACCGGGCAGGCTTCCTCGCACAGGCCGCAATAGATGCACTTCGTCATGTCGATGTCGTAGCGCGTGGTGCGGCGCGACCCGTCCTCGCGCGGCTCCGCTTCGATGGTGATCGCCAGCGCCGGGCAGATGGCCTCGCACAGCTTGCAGGCGATGCACCGCTCCTCGCCGTTCGGATAGCGGCGCAGCGCATGCTCGCCGCGAAACCGCGGGCTGATCGGCCCCTTCTCGTGCGGATAGTTCAGCGTCACCTTGCGCTTGAAGAAGTAGCGCAGCGTCAGTCCCATGCCGGCGAGCAGCTCGGTCAGCAGCAGGCTGCGGGCGGTGCGATCGAGGAAGGCCATGCTCAGCGTCCTTCACGCATGGGGCTGCCAGCCGAACAGCATCAACGCGCCCGCGGTGATAACCAGCCAGAGCAGCGACAGCGGCAGAAACACCTTCCAGCCGAGCCGCATCAGCTGGTCGTAGCGGTAGCGCGGGACCGTGCCGCGCACCCAGATGAACACGAACAGACAGGCGCAGACTTTCAGGATGAACCAGATCGGGCCCGGCAGCCAGATGAACGGCGCGACGCCGAACGGCGCCAGCCAGCCGCCGAGGAACAGGATGGTGGTCATCCCGCTCATCAGGATCATGTTGGTGTACTCGCCGAGGAAGAACAGCGCGAAGGCCATGGCGCTGTACTCGACGAAGAAGCCGGCGACGATCTCGCTTTCGCCCTCCGGCAGGTCGAACGGCGAGCGGTTGGTTTCCGCCAGGCCCGAGATGAAGAACACCACGAACATCGGCAGCAGCGGGATGCAGAACCAGACATGCCGCTGCGCCAACACGATATCGTTCAGGTTCAGGCTGCCGACGCACAGCAGCACGCTGACCATGACGAAACCGATGGAGACCTCGTAGGACACCATCTGCGCGGCGCTGCGCATCGCGCCGAGGAAGGCGTATTTCGAATTGCTGGCCCAGCCGGCGATGACCACGCCATAAACGCCGAGCGAGCTGATCGCGAACAGGTAGAGCACGCCGACATTGATGTCGGCGATCGCCCAGCCGTCGTTGACCGGGATCACCGCCCACGCCATCACCGCGAGGCTGAAGGTGAGCATCGGCGCCATCAGGAACAGCGCGCGATTCGCCCCCGTCGGGATGATGGTCTCCTTGAACAGCATCTTCAGCGCGTCGGCGAACGGCTGCAGCAGCCCGAACGGCCCCACCACGTTCGGCCCGCGGCGCAGCTGCATCGCCGCCAGCACCTTGCGCTCGGCCAGCGTGACATAGGCCATCATGATCAGCACCGGCACGATGAGCGCCAGCGCCTCCGCCACGATCCGGATCGCGATGCCGATCGGCGTCACGAAGAAGAAGTCGTACATGGCCTACTCCGCCGCGGCGGCCACGACGGGCCGGTAGATCGAGGTGCATTCGGTCATGGTCGGACTGGCGCGGCTGATCGGGTCGGTCTGGTAGTAGGTATCGATCGGCAGCACGAACGGCGCGTCGCCGACCGAAGCCGGGTCGCCCGCGGGCGGCGCGAGATCGGACGCGCCAAAGCGCGGCGACACGTCCAGGCGTGCGAACACCGGGTTGAACTGCTCCATGCGCGCGCGCAGCGCCTCGATCGTGTCGTACGGCAGGCGGCGGCCGACACGGTCGCTGAAGGCACGCAGGATCTTCCAGTCCTCGCGCGCCTGCCCCGGCGGATAGACGGCAAAGAAGCCGCGCTGCACGCGGCCTTCGGTGTTGACGTAGGTGCCGTTCTTCTCGGTGTACGCGGCGCCCGGCAGGATCACGTCGGCGCGCGCCGCGCCGCGGTCGCCGTGATGGCCCTGGTACACTACGAAGGTCTCGCTGCCGATGCGCGCGGTGTCGAACTCGTCGGCGCCGAGCAGCCACAGCACATCGACGCCGCCGCCGAGCATGGCGGCGAAGTCCTTGCCGCGCGGGCCAGGCAGGAAGTGCAGATCGAGCGCGCCGACGCGCGACGCGGCCGTGTGCAGCACGTTGAAGCCGTGCCACTCCGCGCCCAGCATGCCGTTCTCCGCCGCCAGGCGCCACGCGGCGGCGAGCACCGCCGCGCCGTCCGGCCGCGCCAGCGCGCCCTGGCCGAGGATCAGCATCGGCCGCTTCGCCGCACGCAGCGTCCGCGCGGCCTCGTGCGTGCCGTCGGCAAGCGCCGCCAGCAGGCGCGGCGCGTTGTCGAGCCAGCTGACGGCGTAGGTCAGCTCGGCGCGCGGGCCGACGCCGAACACCGGCATCCGGCCGCCCAGCGCCAGCCAGCGCTTGCGGATGCGCGCGTTGAGCAGCGGCGCCTCGTGCCGGGGATTGGTGCCGATCAGCAGCACCGCGTCCGCATCCTCGATGCCGGCGATCGTGGTGTTGAACGTGTAGAAATCGCGCCGCGTCACATCGACCGCGGCGCCGTCCTGCCGGCAGTCGAGGTTCTGC
>JAJZVE010000054.1 GCA_021845835.1 Pseudomonadota bacterium
GGATTGCTGTCGTGCCACTGGCGATCGAAGCTGAAGATCACGTCGTCGGCGTTGAAGTTGCGGGTCGGCCTGAAGTGCTTGTTGGAATGCCACTTCGCGTTCTTGCGCAGATGGAACGTGAACACCTTGCCGCCGTCGGAAATCTCCCAGGACTCGGCGAGACCCGGTTCCACCTCCGTGGTGCCGAGCCTGAACTGCACCAACTGGTTGTACACCGGCTTGTTGGCATCGAAAGTCGTGCCTGTCGTGTTGATCATTGGGTTGAAGTTTTCCGGCGAACCCTCGGAGCAATAGACCAGCGTCCTGGCACCGGCGCTGCCAGCGCCGAACAGGGCCATAACGGCGGCGGCACAGACAGCGGCCACGATGCGAGTTCTCATTGCGCGACGACTCCTTTTCTCGCGGGGACGCCGCCCGGAGCGGGCGGGCGCGTGCAGTGGCCGCACTCAAGCGGATTTCAGCGCGCCCCGGAAGCCCCCTGGCGGCCGCGCCGCGGCGCTCAACGCAACGGCAGGCGCACCGGCTGGTTCTGCGTCGCCTGCTGATTCTGCTGCATCATCAGCAGCATGCGCCGCGCCTCCGCCGACTTCATGTCGGGCGTGAGCTGCCCGTTGGGCAGGTGGTGCAGCACGCAATTGACCAGGATCAGGGAAGTGACGAGCAGCAGCACGAAGGCGATGGCGACGGAGCGGAACCGCAGCCCGAGCACTGCTCCTCCCGTCGGATAGGCCGCCGCGCAACGGCGGCAGGTCATCGTGGCGGGGTCGAGTTCGGCTTGGCAGAAAGGGCAGATCATCGCAGTCCCGGGCGAGAAATTCGCGCGAGACTAGCGGCAAGCGCGCGTCCGGTCCAATGCGAACCGGACGCGCCCGCCAGTATCAGGCCGGATGGGTGGAAAGAACGTGACGGCCCTGCCGCATGGCATCGACGCTCCAGGCGCCGGCGCCGTAAGCGATCACGAACAGGAAGCCGCCCGCCATCGAGATGTTCTTCATGGCGTGGATGGTGTTGTTCTGATCGGCGAAGCCATGCACGGCGAACGCCGTCACCAGGCAGAACACGCCCAGCGCGGCGGCAACGACGCGGGTCTGGAAGCCCAGCAGCAGCGCCAGGCCGCCGAGGAACTCGACGATCACGGCGACCACGTAGGCAGCCTGCGGCGCCGGCAGCCCGACATGGGCGATGTAGCCGATATACATCCCAGGCGCCATCAGCTTGCCGAAGCCCGCCCAGATGAAGATGGCGGCCAGCAGCACGCGCCCGAGCGCCGTCAGCGCCGCCGTGCTGGAATTGGAATCGGTGTTCATGTTTCCCTCCTGCCGATCAGCCGCGCAACGTCTTCAGTGCCGTGGCCACCTGGGCCACGCGGCGGCCCTGGTAGCGCGCCACCGCCAGGTCATTTTCCGGCACCGCGGTGACATGCTGGCCGTCGACCGCGGCATGCGCGCCGTACGGCGTGCCGGCCTGGAACATGACCGGGTCGGCATAGCCGGTCGGCACGATGATCAGGCCGAGATGCGCCATGACGTTGTAGAGCGAGGTCACGGTGGTCTCCGCCCCGCCATGCGTGCCCATCGTCGCGCAGAACGCCGAGCCGGCCTTGCCGTTGAACTTGCCCTGGAACCACACGCCGCCGAGGCTGTCGATATACGCCTTCAGCTCGGCGGTGGTGTTGCCGTAGCGGGTCGGCGTGCCGAACACGATGCCGTCGGCCCATTCGATGTCGTCGGCGGTCGGCGCGGCATAGAGCGCGTCCATCCGCCTGGCGCTGTCGGCCCAGCCCGGCACCTGCGCCATCACCTCGGGGCCGACAATGTCGCGGGCACGACGCAGCCGCACCGCCGCGCCGGCGGCCTCCGCCCCCTCGGCCAGCGCCTTCGCCAGCGCCTCCGTGGAGCCGTTGCGGGAATAGAAGGCGATCAGCACGTTGGTGGTCATGAATCCTCCGTCTGCTGCCGGGGCGACGCCCCGCTTGCGACTGACATAGGGCGGCCCTAGCATCCAGAAAATCCGGATTGTGTCGATTGGAAGCATCTAAGGAGTAGATATGAGTGCCGGCACACCGACCCTCGACCAGCTGCGCGTGCTGCTCGCGGTCGCCGACAGCGGCAGCTTCTCCGCCGCCGCCAAACGGCTCAACCGGGCGCAGTCGGTGGTGAGCTACACCATCGCCAACCTGGAATCGCAGCTCGGCCTGACCCTGTTCGCACGCGGCCACCGCCGCCCGGTGCTGACCGAGGCCGGGCGCGCCGTGCTGGCGGATGCGCGGCGCATCAGCCGCATCGTGGACGAGCTGCGCGCCCGCGCCTCCGGCCTCACCTCCGGCCTGGAGGCGGAGGTGGCGCTGGCGGTCGACGTGATGTTCCCGACCGCCGACCTGGTCACGGCGCTGGAGGCGTTCGCGCGCGCCTTCCCCACCGTTGCCTTCCGCCTGCGCGTCGAGGCGCTGGGGGCGGTCGTGCAACTGGTGCTGCAGGGCGCCTGCAGCCTCGGCATCAGCGGCCCGATGGGCATCCGCCTCGACGGGCTGGAGCGGCGGCTGCTCCGCCATATCGACCTGGTGCCGGTGGTCGCGCCCGGCCACAGGCTGGCAGCCCTGCCCACGCCCCTGCCGGCGGCCGCCTTCCACGAGCACACCCAGCTCGTACTGTCCGACCGCTCGCCGCTCACCGACGGGCAGGATTTCGGCGTGATCTCGGTGCGCACCTGGCGGCTGGGCGACCTCGGCGCCAAGCACGCGCTGCTGCGCGCCGGCCTCGGCTGGGGCAACATGCCAGAGCACATGGTGCGCGACGACCTGGCCAGCGGGCGGCTGGTGCGGCTGCTTCCGGTCATGGACGCGGTGCAGCGGTTTCCGCTGCTGCTCATCCACCGCGCCGCCGCCCCGCCCGGCCCCGCCGCGCAATGGCTGGCCGACCGCCTGGCCGGGGCCGCCGCCGAGGAGCCGCTGGAACTGATGGCACGACCCGGTGACTGAGAGCGCATGGAAGGTTGCCAACGGCGCGCCGGAGCGGCACAATAGTCTGACAAGAAGAACCGCGCCGCGCACGGTGCCGGCGTAACTGGGAGAGGAAACGATGACGGACATCCCCGCCAACCGGCGCGACATGCTGCGCGCCACCGCCGGTTTCGCCGGCGCCTCGCTCCTCGGCGCCTTCGGCGTTGCGCCGGCGCTGGCCGCCGAGATGGGCAAGGTCGCCGGCCGGTCCGACAAGCCCCTGAAGGCGGCGTTCTCCAATGCCGGGCTGCAGGCCACCTGGTGCGCACAGGGCAAGCAGGCGGCGGAATACTGGGGCAAGCTGTACAACGTGGACGTGACCTGGTTCGACGGCGAGCTGTCGGCCACCAAGCAGCGCGCCGCGATCGACGACATGGCGAGCCAGAAATGGGACTTCGTCGCCATCCAGGCGTTCGGCATCGGCACGCTGACCGCGCCGGTCGAGAAGATGATCAAGGCGGGCACGCCGGTCATCGATATGGACACGCTGATCGCGCCGCTCGACAAGATCGACGTGCACAGCTTCCTTGCCCCCGACAACGAATTCATGGGCGCGTCGGTGACGCAGGCGCTGATGGACGCGATCGGCGGCGAGGGCATCGTGACGATGACGCAGGGCGCGCTCGGCCACACCGGCGCGCAGGGCCGCGCCCGCGGCTTCGAGAGCATCGTCAAGAAATACCCCAAGGTGCAGGTGGTCGATACCACGCCGGCCGACTGGGACGTGACCAAGGTGGCGCGCATCTGGGAAACGCTGCTGACCAAGTACCCGAAGATCGACGCCGCTTATTTCCACAATGACGACATGGCGCTCGCCGCCTACAATGTGATGAAGGCGCATAACCGCACCAGCATCAAGGTCGGCGGCTGCGACGCCATGCCGCCGGCGCTGCAGGCGGTGTCCGACGGCCGCATGACGGCGACGGTGCGCAACCCGTCCTGCCGCATCCACGGCGGCGCCGTCATCGCCGGCGTCGCGGCCGTCATCGGCGGCGAGAAGACCGGCATGGGCACCGGCACGATCCCGAAACACGTCATCACCGACGGCCCGGTGGTAACCAAGGCCAACGCGCCCGGCATGATGTGGATGGAAGACCATTTCCTGATCTGACGGACGCCGACCGCGACGTGGCCCCTTCCGCCCCCCTGCTCGAACTGCTCGGCATCCGCAAGTCGTTCGGGGGTGTCGCGGCGCTGACCGACGTGGATTTCACCCTCATTGCGGGTGAAATCCACGGTCTGGTCGGCGAAAACGGCGCCGGCAAAAGCACGCTGATGAAGATCGTCGCCGGCGTGCATGCCGAATACCAGGGCACCATGCGTCTCGCCGGTCAGCCGGTGCGGTTCCGCTCCGCGCGCGATGCGAAAGCCGCCGGCATCGGCATGGTGCATCAGGAACTCTCCATCGTGCGCGACCTGTCGGTGGCGGAGAACGTGCTGCTCGGCATGCAGCCGCTGAACCGCTGCGGCCTCGTCGATTATCCGGCGATGCGCCGCATCGCCGGCGAGCAGTTGCACCGGCTCGGCATCGACGTCGATCCGCGGCTGCCGGCGGGCGCGCTGCCGCTCGGGCTGCAGCAACTGGTGGAGATCGCGCGCGTGCTGTTTTCCGGCGCGCGCATCATCATCCTCGACGAACCGACCTCCGCGCTGTCGCCGCCGGAGGAGGAGCGGCTGTTCGCGCTGCTGCGCCGCGTGCGCGAGGAAGGCCACAGCCTGGTCTTCATCTCGCATTTCCTCGACGACATCCTCCGCATCTCCGACACCGTCACGATCTTCCGCAATGGCCGCCGCATCGAGACGGCGCCGGTGCCGCGTATCGACAAGCACTGGATCATCGAGCGCATGATCGGCGCCGGCCACGAGCAGCTCGAAGAAAGCTACACCGGCGACATCCTGCTCGACAGCCGCCCCGACGCGCCGGTGGTGATGACGGCGGAGGGGCTGACGCTCCCAGGCGCGTTCGAGGACGTGTCGCTGGAGGTGCGCGCCGGCGAGGTGCTGGGCATCTACGGCTTCATGGGATCGGGCCAGCTCGAACTGGCGCGCGCGCTGTTCGGCAAATTGAAGCTGCAGCGCGGCACGGTGCGGCTGGGCGGGCGCGAGACGCGGCTGGTCAACACCGCCACCGCGCGCCGCGCCGGCATCGCCTTCGTGCCGGAGAGCCGGCGCGCCATGCTGTTCCACATGGAGCCGGTGTTCAAGAACATCTCGATCAGCATCCTCGACCGCATCTCCCGCCTCTGGCTCAGGCCGGACGCGGAGCGCGCGATCGCCAACCGGCACGTGAAATCGCTGCAGATTCGCCCGCCGCTGGTGGACCGGCCGCTCGGCACGCTGTCGGGCGGCAACCAGCAGAAGGTGGCACTGGCGAAGTGGCTCACCTTTCTGCCAAAAGTGCTGCTGCTGAGCGAACCGACGCGGGGCATGGATGTCGGCGCCAAGGACGACGTGGTGAAGATCGTGAAGTCGCTGCGCGCCGAGGGCATCGGCGTCGTCGTCGTGTCCACGGAGCCGGAGACGGTGCTGTCGCTCGCCGACCGCATCCTGGTGATGAAGCGCGGGCGCATCGCCCGCGAATTCGCGCGCGAAGCGGTCAGCAAGGACCGCCTGCTCGCCGCCGCATGAGAAGGCCGTTCCGATGAGCACCTCCGCCGGCGGCACCACTGCCCGCCCTGCCCCCGCCGCCGGCTGGCTGCGCAGCCAGTTGCGCAACATCGCCCCGTTCGCGACGCTGATCGCGCTGGTGGCGCTGTTCAGCGCGCTCAGCACGAGCTTCCCGACGCTCGACAATCTCGGCAACATCCTGCAGCAGATCTCCGTCACCGGCATCATCGCGGTCGGGCTCACCTTCGTCATCCTGTGCGCCGAGATCGACCTCAGCGTCGCCAACGTCGCCAACGCGGTCGGCATCGTCGTCGCCTTCCTCACGGCGCAGGACGCCAGCGTGAACATCGCCAACGTGCCGCTCGCCGGCATCGCCGCGGTGGCGGTCGCGCTGCTGGTCAGCTTCCTGCTGGGCGCGGCGAATGCCGCGGGCATGACCATCATCGGCATCCCCAGCTTCATCATGACGCTGGCGATGCTGCAGATCAGTGCCGGCATCTGTGCCATGCTGGTGCGCGGCCAGATCGCCTACAACGTGCCCGGCATCATCCACACGCTCGGCGCCGGCTCGCTCGGGCCGGTGCCGTGGATCGTGATCGTCGCCGCGGCGGTGCTGCTGATCGGCCATGTCGTGCTGACCTACACGCGCTTCGGGCGCTACGTGTACATGACCGGCGGCAACCGCGAGGCGGCAGAGTACTCGGGTGTCAACACCAGGAAGATCATTGCCTCGGTGATGGTGATCTCGGCGCTCTGTTCGGGGCTTGCCGGCATGCTCGGCGTGGCGCGGTTCGGCAGCGCGCAGCAGGACGAATTCGGCGACTTCCTGCTCGACAGCATCTCCGCCGTGGTGGTCGGCGGCACCAGCCTGTTCGGCGGCCAGGGCGGCATCGGCAACACCATCGTCGGGCTGTTCGTGCTCGGCGTGCTGAACAACGGGCTGGACCACATCCGCATCGACAGCTTCCTGAAAATCCTGATCCGCGGGCTGATCCTGCTGCTGGCGCTGATCGTCAACGTCTATGCGCAGCGCATGCGCACGCAGGCTGCGACCACGGCGACGGGCGGGTGACGGGTTCAGCCTGACGGCAAAAGTCGTGCCGCGCGGACCTACTGCATCACGACGGGTCCGTCCTGCCGCTGCCACGCCGCCATCCCGCCCTCGACATGGCAGGCGGTGGCGAACCCGGCGTCCTGCGCCGCCTGCACCGCCATCGCGCTGCGTTCGCCGAAGGCGCAGTAGAACACGAGGCGGCGCCCGCTCGCCGCCGCCAGTTCGTGCAGCACGCCGCCGGGGCGGATGTTTTCCACCAGATCGCCGTAGGGCGCGTGCAGCGCACCCGGAATGCTGCCGTGCTTCGCACGTTCGCCGCGCTCGCGCAGATCGACGAACGCGACATGCTTCGCGCCCAGCAGCGCGATACCTTGCGCCGCCGTGATCGCGCCGCCGCGCCGCGCGATCTCCGCCTGCGCCAGGCCCTGGCGCAGGTTCGCCGGCACCGCCACGTCCATCAGCTTCGGATTGGGCAGATCGAGGCCGTTCATCAACGCCACATATTCCTCGACCGAGCGCACCTGCAGCCGCGGGTTGCAGCGCTTCTCCTCGCCGATCGTGCTGACCGTGTCGCCCTTGTAGTCGTGCGCGGGATAGACCAGCGTCTCCTCGGGCAGGCGCAGCAGCCGGCCGAACAGGCTTTGGTATTGCGCGCGCGCATCGCCGTTCTGGAAATCGGTCCGCCCGGTGCCGCGGATCAGCAGCGTGTCGCCGGTGAACACGCGATCCGCCATCACGAAGCTGTACGAATCGTCGGTGTGGCCGGGCGTGTAGAGCACGTCGAGGCTGATGCCCTCGATGCACAGCCGGTCGCCGTCGGCCAGCCGCATGGCGACGACATCAACGTTGCTCTGTTCCCCCATCACCGTGACGCAGCGCGTGCGGTCGCGCAGCGCACCTAGGCCGGTGATGTGGTCGGCGTGCAAATGCGTGTCGACCGCCTTGACCAGCCGCAGATCGAGATCCGCGATCAGGCGCAGATAGCGGTCCACTCTCTCCAGCACCGGGTCGATGATCAGCGCCTCGCCGCCACGCCGGCTGGCGAGCAGATAGGCGTAGGTGTTGGACATGCTGTCGAAAAGCTGCCGGAAGATCATGGATGGCCCCTGATCGCGCGGGGCAGCGTAGCGCAGCGGCAACGCGCGGCGCCATTACTCAGTCCGGCGCCTGCGACACCGTCATGGCGGCGTTTCTTCGGCATGCGGCGGCGCCGGCTGGCCGAGCAGGCCGGCCAGCGTCTCCTCGGCGATGGCGAAGGCGGTGCTGGCGTCGGCGCCACTGGTCACGCTGACCAGCCGCACGCCCTCGGCCGGCGCGGCGATGAACGCGCTGTCGGCACCCGACGGACGGACGCCGACCCAGCGTTCGATCACCTCCGGCGCCGGCAGGTCAAGGACGGCGGTGAGTTCGGCGAGGATGCGGTCGTCCACCTCGCGTGGCTGGAACGGGTCGGGGCTGGGGTCGAGGTGATGGCTGTCGCCGACCACCAGCGTGCCGTCGGCGCCCTGCACCGCGATCAGATGCACGCCGTCGGCGAGCCAGGGCGCCTGCTCCGCCGCCACCCGGCCGCGCAGGGCCGGCAGGCTCGGGCAATCGGCATAGCCGGCATGGCGCAGCAGGCCGAGGTCGCTCATCACCGCCGCCGGCAGGCGCCAGCCGGGCGCCGCGAGGCGCAGCATGTGCAGCTTGCAGAGGGTGACGTTGCGCTGGGCGAATTCCCCGGGGAACAGGGTGACGAGGTCGGGACCGGGACAGGCGATGATGAAACGGGCGCTGAGCGGGCCGGCGGAGGTGTCGGCCCGGCCGGGCCCGATCGTGTGGACGCTGGCGCGCGGCAGGAAGGTCACGTCATGGGCGCCGGCGAGCCAGGCAGCGAGGCGGGGGATGGCCTCGCGGCTCTCCACGCGCAGCTCGTGCGGGCTGTAGAGCGCGCCGGGCAGGCGCGCGCGCAGCGGCGGAGCCAGCGCGGCCAGCGCCTTGCCGCGCAGCACGCGGCACCCGCCGCCCATCGGTCCGGCCGCGAATTCCTCGATCACGGCGAGCGATTCGCGGCGCCGGGCGATCATCAGCAGGCCGCGCTGCTCCACCTGGACACCGGCCTGGGGCGCGATCTCGACCCAGACCTCGCGCGAGCGGCGGGCGCGCCGCCAGGTGAGGCCGGCCTGCTGGCCGGTGACGGTGACAAACCCGAAATTCCGCACGGACGCGCCGACGGCGCGGGGTTCACGGTCGATGACGGCGGTGCGCAGGCCCTGCCGGACGGCGGCGAGCGCGTGGGCCAGGCCGACGATGCCGCGGCCGACGATGAGGCAGTCGAAACCCGACGAGATCATGGTTTCTCGTTACGCGGCTCCGTCTGAAGGGGCAACGGGTATCTTGAGATTTGTGCGGGCGCAGCGTTGCGTTTAGTGACCGTTCGTGCGGCCCGGACGGAGTGGGATTCGAACCCACGAACCCTTGCAGGTTGGCGGTTTTCAAGACCGCTGCCTTAAACCACTCGGCCATCCGTCCCCGCCTCGCCAGCGTAGCGAAGGCATGCCACGGCTTCAACCGCGGCTCCGGCCCGGGTCGCGCAGCACCCTGGCGTTGACTCGACCGCGATCAGCGCGACAATGACCCGTCAGATGCGGGTGGGAGACCGGATGCCAGGCTCCGGAAAGGGCGAGACGCGCGGCGCCATCGTGACCGGCGGGGCCGGCGCGATCGGGGTGGCCACCACGCGGCGGCTGCTCGCGTCGGGCCACAACGTCGCGATGGTCGATCGCAGCGACATGGCGCTGCGACATGCGGTGGACGAACTGGCGGCCGGCCCGCAACTGCTGCCGATCGCCGGCGACGCCACCGATCCGGCGCAGGTCGCCGCCGTCGTCGCCGAGGCGCGGGCGGCGTTCGGACGCATCGACATCCTCGTCAACCTGGCCGGCGGTGCCGGGCCGACGCGGGTGCATGCGATCGAAGACATCGACCTCGATGTCTGGACCAGCGTGATGGACCACAATCTGCGCAGCGCCTTCCTGTTCGCGCGCGCCGTGGTGCCGCACATGCGCGAGCGCCACTGGGGCCGCATCGTCAACTTCTCCTCGACGCTCGCGCGCGGCGAGAAGGGCCTGCCGACGACCGTCACCGCCCGCCTGCCCTACGCCACCGCGAAGGCCGCCCTGATCGGGCTGACCGCGCAACTGGCCAAGGATGTCGCGGCGGACGGCATCACCGTCAATGCGCTGATGCCTGGCCTGATCCTCGGCGAGGCCGGCACGCGCATCCGCGCCCGCTTCGAGAGCCTGCCTGAACCCGAGCGGCGGCGCATGGTGGAAGCCTGGCCGATGGGCCGCCCCGGCGAGGCCGATGAGGTCGCTGCCGTGGTCGCCTTCCTGGTCTCGGCGGATGCGAGCTTCGTCTCCGGCGTGGCGCTGCCGGTGGACGGGGCCTACCTGTAGGCGAATCGGGACGTCAGCACGGAGCCCCGGCATGCCAGCCGCCGCCGCGACCGTCGACCACGAACGCGAACTGCCGATCATCGACATGACGACGCTCGGCGAGGGTGCGGCCGCGGAGGCGCGGCTGGCGCGGCAGCTCGACGCCGCGTTCAGCGGCATCGGCTTCTGCTACCTGCGCGACATCGGCATCTCCGCCGCGCTGCGCGAGGCATTGTTTGCCGCGTCCCGGCAGTTCCACGCCCAGCCGGCGGCGGCGAAGCAGGCGCTGGCGATCAACCGCTTCCACCGCGGCTACATGGCGCCGAACACCTCGCTGATCGAGACCTCCACGGTCGCGCGCGTCACCCGCCCCAACTACAGCGAATCGCTGATGCTGATGCACGAGGTGGCGCCCGACGACCCGCGTTTCGGCCAGCCGCTGCAGGGCCCCAACCAGTGGCCCGACCTGCCCGGCTTCCGCGCCGCCGTGGATGCCTACATGGCGGCGATGGGCGCGTTCTGCCAGCGCCTGCTGCGGCCGATGGCGCGCGCGCTCGATCTGCCGGCGAACTGGTTCGCGCCGCATTTCCACGCGCCGACCGTGTTCCTGCGGCTGCTGCACTACCCGCCGCAGCCGCCCGACGCCCCCGACGATGCCTTCGGCTCCGCCCCGCACACCGATTACGGCTTCCTCACCATCCTGATGCAGGACAACGCCGGCGGTCTGGAAGTGCGGCGGCGCGACGGCACCTGGCTGAAGGCACAGCCGATCCCCGGCACCTGGGTCGTCAACGTCGCCGACATGCTGGCGCGCTGGACCAACGGCCGCTGGCAATCGACACCGCACCGGGTGAAGAACCTGTCGGGCGGCGACCGCTATTCGTGTCCGTATTTCTTCGACATGGACATGGACAGCAGCGTCGCCTGCCTGCCCAGTTGCACCGACGCCGCCAACCCGCCGCGCCATCCGCCGGTGCGCTACGGCGACTATCTGATGCAGCGGCTGGACCGCAACTACGCCTATCGCAAGCCGGGCTGATGCGCGGCCACCTCAGTGCGGCCGGTGCAATTCCACCGGATGGCGCGTCACGGTGCGCCGGCCGCGCCTGAACACCGCCAGCGGATGTGCGATCTCGGCCACCGCCTGCTGCGGCGACGCGGCGTCGATCACCGCGAGGTCGGCCGGGTTGCCCACCGCCACGCCATAGTCCGCCAGGTTGAGCAGCCGCGCGGAGTGGTGCGTCAGCATCTCGAAGCACGCGCGCAGTTCCTGCTTGCTGCCGGTCTGCAGGATATTGGCGTGCAGGTTGGCCATGCGCAGCAGCGAGCAGTCGCCGAACGGCGTGAACGGGTTGAGGACGTTGTTGGTGGAGATCGAGCAGGTCACGCCGAGCTCGTGCAGCAGCTGCGCGTCCACCACGCCACGGCGCACGTTGTGGGTCTGGTCGCGGCCCATCAGGAACAGGTCGGTCGCCGGCAGCACCGTGACGGCGACGCCGACATCGGCCAGCCGGCGCCCCCAGGCGCGCAGCTCGTCCGGCGGCAGGGTCGAGAGCCTGGTGACATGGCCGACCGCGACCCGCCCGCCCAGACGGAACTGCTCGGTCAGTTCGCAGACCAGGCCGATATCCATTTGTGAAGGTGAGTTTCCGAAATCGAGGTGCATGTCGACGTCGACGTCGAATTCGCGCGCCAGCGCGAAGATGCGGCGGATCTGGCCGGCATGGTCGGTGTCGTAGCCCGGCGCCGCCCCGATCACGCGGGCGCCGCGCCGCAGGGCGGCGACGATCAGTTCCTCGGTGCCGGGATTGTTGGTCAGTCCCTCCTGGGGAAACACGCAGATCTCGACGTCGATGGCCCAGGCATGGGCCGCCGCCACCGCCTGCACGCCCTCGAAGCCGCGCAGCCCGACGCCCGGATCGACCTCGACATGCGTGCGCATGCGCGTGGTGCCGTGGCCGATGCACTTTTCCAGCGTGCGGGTCGCGCGCGCCACCACGTCATCGACGGTGAAGGTGTGCTTGACCGCCGCCACCCGCGCCACCGCCCGCGCTTCCCGCCCCGGCTCCGGCGGCGGCGCGCAACGGTCGATGATGCAGGACTTGTCGAGGTGGATGTGTGTCTCGATGAACCCGGCGCAGACCAGACGGCCGCCGGCGTCGTATTCGGCGCCCTCGGCGGCGAGGTCGGGGGCGATCGCGACCACGCGGCCGGCGGCGACGCCGATATCCACCGGCGGCGCACCGGCAGGGGCATCGGCCAGGCGCGCCCGGCGAAGGATCAGGTCCATGCGGCGACTCTCACGGCAGGAAACGGACTCGGCCGATCCTACTGCATCGCGCGCCGCTGCACAGCAGGTTGCCGCGCGGTGGCGCGTTGCCAGCACGGCAAGACGCGGCCTAGACTGGCGGCAGAAAAACAGCGTCAGCAGGGGACGGTAGATGGCGACGATCGGGCGACGCAGTCTCATGGCCTCGGCGGCGGCGACGCTCGCGGCGCCCGCGATCCGCCGCGCCAGGGCGGCCACGGCGCGGACCCTGGTGCTCGGCGGCTCCGTCCCGCTCAGCGGGGTGGCGGCGGAGACCGGGCTCAACGTCCACAACGGCTACACCGTCGCGGTGAAATACCTCAACGAGGTCTTGGGCGGGGTCGACATCGGCGGCAGCAAGTACATGCTGGAACTGCGCCTGTTCGACGACGCCTCCGACCCGTCGCGCGCGGCCACCATGATCCAGCGCCAGATCGACGACGGCGTGGACTTCTTTCTCGGCTCGTTCGGCAGCAACATCGTCCTGCCCACCGCTGCGATCACCGAGTCGGCGGAAAAGCCGATGGTGCAGGCCGGCGGCGGCTCCGACCAGATCTTCACCCAGGGCTACCGCTACGTGTTCGGCATCTACCCGCGCGCGTCGCGGCAGTTCACCTCCACCGTGACCTGGATGAAGTCGCTGACGCCGGCGCCGAAGACCATTTCCATCATCTCCACCAACGATGCGTTCTCCAAGCCGATGGCGGCCGGCGCCATCACCGACTGCAAGGCCGCGGGCATGGACGTGCTCGACCATTTTTCCCTGCCGGCGCAGATCACCGACGTCTCGGGCGTGATGGCGTCGATCCGCGCGCGCACGCCGGACGCCATCGCCTGCACCACGCACGACCAGGATTCGCTGCTGCTCACCAAGCAGATGATCGCGACCGGCACCAACGTGAACCTGCTGTACCAGGACCTCGGCCCGCA
>JAJZVE010000055.1 GCA_021845835.1 Pseudomonadota bacterium
GCGCCGGCGCCGGCGCCTCCGCCGTCGCCGGCCATGCCAGCCGGATTCCGGCCGGCCATCCGGAAGGATACCTGGAGGCATTTGCGCAACTCTATCGCGACCTTGCCGAGCAGATCACCGCGCATCGGCAGGGACGCGCCCCGGACCCGGCCGCGCTGCTGGTGCCGGGCATCGCGGAGGGGGTGCGCGGGATGCGCTTCATCACCGCCGCGGTGGAGTCCAGCAAGGCCGGCGCGGTCTTCATCAGGCTGCATCCCTGAGGCATGGCAGGGGCCGGACCCGCCCGCGTGGTGTCGCCCGGGTCGGTGATGGTCCGGCGAACCGCGGCCGTCAGGGCTCGCCGTCGCTGCGCTCATGTCCTTCGTACCGCGCGCGTGGCAATTGCCAGTCCCGCGTCATTGCGATCAGCCTGAGGCCGATCGCGAAGGCGGCGCCGCCGACCGTGCTCACGTTATCCGGCACGCCGACTTCAAAGCCGAACGCGACGATGGCGCCGCCCGCCAATGCCGCCAAGGCATAGACGTCCTTGTGCAGCACCATCGGCGTGCGTGTCGTCAATATGTCCCGTGCCATGCCGCCGCCGATCGCCGACAACATGCCGAGCACCGCGGCCATCGCGGGCGGCAGATGGAAATTCATCGCCTTCTGCGTCCCGACAGCGGCCGAGAATCCGAGCCCGATGGCATCGAAGACCGCGACCGGCCGAGACAGCATCTCGATCCATCCATGGGCGAAATAGCAGAGCAGGCCCGCCAGCGCCGAGGTGGCGAGATAGCCCCAGCCCGCCAGCGCGGAGGGCGGCGTCGCCCCGATGAGCAGATCGCGCAGAATGCCACCGGTCGTGGCCGCCACAAAAGCGAGAAACAGCACACCGAACAGATCGAGCCGCCGCTCGACCCCGCGCGTTCCGCCGCTCAGTGCAAAGGCGAATACGCCGAGTAGGTCGAGAAGGTTCTGCAGCAAGGCGTTGAGCTCCCGTGACCTTCCGCCAGCGCCGCCATCCTCGTGAAGTCTATAGGCTGAGCCTTTGCCCCGCCATTTCAGGGATTGCGCGCAAGCCGACCACGGTGGCTGCACAGCAGACGATCACGTACCAGGCCGGTGCTATTGGACTGCGCATCCAAGCGATCAGCCATGTCACGATGAACTGGCCGAAGCCACCAAAAATCGCGACTCCCAGCGCATATACGAGCGACATCCCGGTTGCGCGCACCTCGGCTGGAAAGATTTCGGCTACCGTGGTGATAATCGTGGCACCGCCGGTCGCGTTCAGCGCGCTGAGGATCAGCACCGTCGCCATGAGCACGCCGAGCGTCGGCGTTGCGTTCAACAACAAAAACGCGGGATAGATTGCCAGCGCAATCAACAGGTAGGAAACAAGGGCCACCGGCTTGCGGCCGAAGCGATCGGACAGCATGCCGCCGACCGGCGAGGCGATCAACGTCACGGCGCCGGCAACGACACCCGCCAGCAGCCCGACGACCGGTGTCATGTGAAGCTGCCGCACCGCGTAGGTCGACATGTAGAGCACGACGACCGCATTGGACGCCGTACCGCCGATGATCAGCGCAACACCAGCGAAGATCTTGCCCAGGTGCTCCCGCAGCGTCTCGCTGAGCGCGCTGACTCCCCGGGTCTTCTCGGTCGCCTCGTTCGCATGCGTCTCGCTGAGCGCACTGCGCAGCCATAGACCAACGGGCATAACCAGGATGCCGAGCACGAAGGGTATGCGCCATCCCCAGTGCTTCACCTGATCCGCCGACAATACGCCATTGATCGTCATGGCGAATCCCGCCGCGACCAGCACCGCCAGCCCCTGGCTCGCCAATTGCCAGCTGCCGAAAAAGCCCCGCTGCTCCGGTGGCGCGTATTCCGCAAGAAGGGTCGTGGAGGCGCCGACTTCGCCGCCTGCCGAGAAACCCTGCACCAAGCGGGCCAGAACGACGATCATCGGCGCCAGGATTCCGATCTGTCCGTAAGTCGGTACAAGGCCGATTGCTGCCGTGCCGAGTGCCATCAGGAACAGCGTGAGAATGGCCGCCGGCTTCCGCCCCCTACGGTCGGCGAACGCGCCAATCACGATACCGCCCAGTGGACGCAGGAAAAATCCAACGCCATAGGTGCCGAAAGAGAGCAGCAATTGTACTGTGGGGTCCACCGACGGAAAGAACAGGGCGCCGATGGTCCTTGCAAAGAAGCTATAGACGACGAAATCGTAGAATTCCAGGGCGTTACCGACGCCACAGGCCGCAATCAAGCGCGCCTTGCCGATCTTCGACCCGGTGTTGACGCCAGCGGACGCAAAATCGGGCATGAATGCCTCCCGTTCCTCTTGATACCGGCCTTCTTGTTGACCGAAGGTCTGACGGCTGATGGTGCATACAACAGATCGGCGCATTTTACAACAATTGCCGAACGCCTCTATCGCTTATGCCCCCATCCGGCAGGCGGGTGCCCTTCCGGGCCTCGAAATGCCGTTCCGACATGTCGCTGTCGCGTCGCGAAGCGCAGAGGGCGCATCATAGGCACGAGAAGCCGTCGTTGAACCACGCGCCCATTTGCGCCGACATCGCGCCGTCACCAGGACGGCGTACGACGACTTGACTCCATGATGTCTATCAAAGATTCTGATCGTTCGGATGAGGTCGGTTATGCGAACGCCCGCCTGCGCCTTCAATGACACCAAATTCCCCGTAGGGTACGGAGAATCCGGAGCCGCCATGAACATGCATATGACGCAGCTGCAATCCGACGCAGAGACGATGACCGGTTGGCGCCGCCATCTGCACCGCAATCCGGAACTGGCGTTTGAGGAAACGCAAACGGCTGCCTACATCGCCCGCCTGCTTGCAGGCTGGGGCTACGAGGTCGCCGATGGCGTCGGTGGAACCGGTATCGTCGCCTCGCTCACGGCGGGCGACGGCAAGCGAGCGATCGGCCTGCGCGCCGACATGGACGCGTTGCCGATTCAAGAGGAGGGCGAGCGTTCTTACAGAAGCGCGACGACGGCCAAATCGCACATGTGCGGGCATGACGGACATGCCGCGATGCTGCTTGGCGCCGCCAAGAGGCTATCGGAAACACGCAACTTCAATGGGACCGTTCGCCTGATCTTTCAGCCCGCCGAGGAGGTCATGGGGGGCGCGCTGGCAATGATGCGGGACCGGGTGTTCGATCGATTTCCGATCGATCTGATCTTCGGGATGCACAACATGCCAGGCTATGAGCTCGGCAAGTTCTACTTTACTTCCGGCCCGATGATGGCAGCAGTGGATAGCTGGGAGATCGTGCTGACTGGCAAGGGTGGCCATGGCTCCATGCCGGAAAAGTGTGTCGATCCTGTCGTGGCCGGCGCCTCGCTCGTCATGGCGTTGCAGACCGTCGTAGCGCGCAATGTCGCCCCACAAGACCGGGCGGTCGTTACCGTCGGCGCGTTTCTGGCCGGCGAAGCCGGAAACGTCATTCCTCAAACGGCATCTCTGCGCTTGAGCATCCGAACATCAACGCCGGAGACGCGTGCGCTGGTGCTCGGCAAGATCAGGGCGATTGCGGCGGCACAGGCGGAAAGCTATGGCGTGGCTCACGCAATACGCGAGGGAATACCTGGCGCCGTGCTTGTCAACCACACCGATCTGACAGCGCGCTGCGCCGACATCGCCGCCGCTGCACTCGGAGAGGACCATGTCGAAACCAGCGGCCCGACGTTCATGGGAAGTGAGGACTTCGCGTTTTTTGCGCAAGAGCGGCCTGCTGTCTACTGCATCATCGGCAACGGCGACACTCCAATGGTGCACCATCCCCTCTACGATTTCGACGACCGCAATCTTCCGGTGGGCGCCGCCTACTGGGTGGCCATCGCGGAAGCGTTTCTTCGTTAGCAGATTGACGGACGTCACAATCGTCTCTCTCTGAAGCTGATGGAATTGGCTTCCCATGCGCGGGAGGAAAGCGGATCATGGCGCGACCCAGCCTGACCTATCAACTTGCAAGCATATCCGAGGACGCGATCGGCCCTGCCGATCGCATGTTCCGGCGGCGCTTTGGACTGCGCATCCACGAAATCAGAGTGCTGCGACTGATTGATGACCGACCTGGGATCACCTTCACGCAATTGGCGAAGGCAACGAAAATTGAACGGACCGCGACGTCCCGCATTCTACGCCGTTTGATCCAAGGCGGCTTTGTTCGGCGCAAAATCGACGAGAGCGATGCGCGGCATTTTCAGCTGACGTCTACGCCGAAAGCCAAGGGCCTGCGCGAGCGGGCGGACCCGCTTACAGAAGAGATCGAAAATCTGGTCCTGTCCGTACTCGCGCCAGCACAGCGCAAGCAATTGGAGAAGATCGTTGTCAAATTGATGAATTGGCTGCAGGCAGGATTTCCACAGGAATTGGCGAAACATTATCCTGACGCCGTTACTGCTGTTCGCGAACCAACGGGGCGTAGAAAATCTTAGCCAACGAGGCCGGTGTTCCGGTTCCATCCGTGCGGCGGCGGCAACCATCAGTGGACGGCTGCGTACATGATCCGTTCCTCGCTGGCGTCGCCGGGGGTAAATTCCTCCACCACGCGACCCTGGCGGCAGACCAGGATACGGTCCGACAGGTTCATCACTTCGGGAAGATACGAAGAGATCATCACCACCGCCATGCCTTCGTCGGCGAGGCGGTTGATCAGCTGGTGAATCTCGCCGATCGCCCCCACGTCGACGCCACGCGTCGGTTCATCGAAGATGATCAGCCGGGGCTTCTGCAATAGCGCCTTGCCGATGACCAATTTCTGCTGGTTGCCGCCGGACAGCTCAATCGCGTGCGCGTTGCGGTTGATCGCGCGGATGTTGAGCGTCCTTATCCACTGCTCGGCAAGGCTTCGCATCTCCGCCATGCTGACGATGAAGCCGCCCTGATTGAGCCGTTTGGCCATCAGGCCGGCATACAGATTGTCGGCGATCGACATCGTCTCGAAAAAGCCTTCGAGCTTGCGATCCTCCGTGACGTACACGATGCCGTCCCGTACCGCCGATGCGGGCACCTTGTAGCGGACAGGGCGGCCCTCGAACCGTACTTCTCCGCCATGGAAGAAGTCGCGCTTGATGACGCCGGCGACAATGCGCGCCGTTTCCGAACGGCCTGACCCGACCAGGCCGAAAATGCCCGTGACCTGCCCCTCGTAAACCGAGAAGGAATTGTTCCGTACCATGTTCCCCATGGTCAGATCCTGCACGCTGAGGATCCGGCGGCCGGGCGCCCTGGTCTGGCCCTGCTGGCGGCGGCGGTAGAGTTCGCCGGACAACGAGCGGCCCACCATGGCCCGGATGATCGTGTCACGGTCGAACGCGGTGGCGACATCGGTCACGATGCGCTCGCCGTCACGCAGGATGGTAATGCGGTCGGCGATCGCCAGCGCCTCCTCCAGCGCGTGCGAGATAAACACCACCGTCACGCCACGGTGCTTGAGCCGATCGACCAGCGCCATGAAATGCTGCTTTTCCTCCGGCGTCAGGGTCGCTGTCGGCTCGTCGAAGATGATGATGCGCGCCTTGTGCCGTACTGCGCGTGCGATCTCGACCATCTGCTTCTTCGCTGCACCGAGCGAGGCGACCGTTGCGGTCGGATCGACATGGAAGTTCAGCGATTGCAGGAACTGCTGGGCGGAAATGTAGATGCCGCGCAGACGGTTGAGCAGGCGCTCTTCACCCAGATAGATATTCTGGGCGACCGTCATCGACGGCACCAGCGTCGTTTCCTGGAACACCATCGCGACCCCGTGCCGCAGCGCGGCGGCCGGCGAGGGAAAGGCGACCGGCTTGCCGTCAAGCCGCATCGTGCCGGCGGAGGGTTGCACGACCCCGGCCATGATCTTGGTCAGCGTGGACTTGCCGGCGCCGTTCTCGCCCAGCAGCGCGTGGACCTCGCCGGAAACCAGCGAGAAATCGACGTTACGGACGGCGGCGACGCCGCGGTATTCCTTGATGATGCCGGTCATCTCGAAAAACGCCGTCATGTGGCCGCACCTTGATCCGTCGCGCCCGCATCGGGCGCCTCCTCCGGCAACGCGACGATCACGTTGCCGCCCTTGGAAGCCACCAGAACCTGGCCGCCGAGGTCCAGGCAATCCGTGATGCCGTGCCGGCTGCCGTCGGCACGGCTGTGGAAGCTCGCCAGCGGGTTGAAGTTGGCATCGAGACGAATGAGCAGGCCATAGGAACGGCTGGGCGCCCAGGGCTTCAAAATGCCGAGCTGCTTGATGCCGCCGCCCTGCAGGGGTTCAAGAAAGCTTTTCCCGGAACTCAGCGCAGGGGCAATCCAGAACTCCGGCTCCACCTCGCGGAACATGTCCTGGCAGAAGGCCCGCTCCCGCAGAACGAACTCGACCAGCCGGCTGCGCGGCGCGAACACGCAGAGCCAGTGGCCGCCGCCGTGGGCCGGCGCCAGGCGGGCGGGATAGCCCGGCAGGTCATCGAGCAGCGCCGGCCCCGCCATTCCGCCTTCGCGCGGCACGGCGATGATGCGATGGCGCCAGCTTTCCGAGACCGCAATCGTCCCGCCGGCGGCGACGGCCAGGCCGTAGGGAAAGCCAAGCCCGTCCGCGAGACACGAACCCCGTCCGCTGGCAAGATCGATCCGCCAGACGGATCCGCTGGCATTCCGCTCCATCAGGTCGCGTTTCCATTCCCGCGGCGGATGCTGCCGTGAGCCGTGGCAGACGAGCAGCGCGGCGCCATCGAACAACAGCGCCGTGGGGCAGGAGGGTTGCGGGCCGTCGGTGTCGATCCGGCGTCCCTGCTGCGCTCCGGCAACCAGCAGGATGCGTCCATCGTCGAGGCCGACGGCGACATCGCCTTCATGAGTCGCGGCAAGACACGTCACGTCCTGCTCGAAAGTGGCGACCGTCTCGACCCCGGTGCCGGGTGCGGCAGGATCGAAGGCGAGCACGGCCCGGCGGCTGGCGAACACCACCCGCCGTCCGTCGAAGCCCAGGCTGTCGGGTTGATCGGCCGGCAGCACGACGGTCGCAGCCTCGAGCGCCTGGTTTGGTCGGATGGCGCCGTCCATTGGCGACAGCGTGAGGGCGGCGGTCCCCGTGCCGCGCAGACGGTCGAACGAACGTGACAGCGCCGCGAACATCACGCCCGCCCCCAATAGGCATCCTGGGCCGTCCACGCGGGGTCGGCGCCGGGAATGCGGTATTTGCCGATCCGGTTGTTGTAGATGCCGGCGATGTAGAGATACCCGCGATGCTCCCGCATCGAGGTGATCATCGGGTGATTCTGTCCGCCGAGATCCCAAAGGGCATCGAGGACATTGCCCTTCTCGTTGATCTTGATGATGCAGCCGTTGTTGATGTTCGGAAACAGCCACTCGTCCATCGGAATGCGGCGCGCCATGCGTCGGCGGAAGCCCGGCCGTCGCAAGGCGAGATCGAGGATCGGCGTGCGCATGCCGACGAGAGCCACCCAGTAGTTGCCGTCGGAGGCGCGATTGATGTTGTCGGGGTAGCCAGGCAGTCCCTCGATGACGACTTCCGTTTCGCCGGCCTTGGGACCATCGAACCAGAAGCGCAGGACGCGGCAGGCCCAGGTTTCGTTGAGCAGCAGCGACTGTCCGTCCGATGCCATGCAGATGCCATTGGCAAGCCGGATGTGCCGCAGCACGGTGCGGGTCGTGCGGGTGCGTGGATCGTAGCAGATCACGCGTCCGTTGGGCCGGCATTCCACGCCGTCTACTGCCCAGTCCTGCGATTCATAGCGGATCGACGCCTCGCTGAAGAAGATGCGGCCGTCCGGCGCGATGTCGAGATCGTCGGCGAAGCGGACGCGCGCGTCATCGATGATGGAACGCCGCGAACGGTTCGTCTCGTCGGTCACCTTGCTGACCTCGCCGCCGGGCGAAACCGCATACAGCCCCATGCCGCCGACGCAGACCTGGAGATTGCCAGCGCGGTCGAATGCCATTCCCAGTGGATGACCGCCGATATGGGCGAACACCTCCCACCGGCTATGGTCCGGACCAAAGAACTTGATGATATCGCCGTGACGCGAGCCGCAATAGAGATTGTCGTCTCGATCCAGGATGACATCCTCCGGGCCGTCGATCTCATCCAGGCCGATGACATCGACATTGCGCAGCTTGTCGTTCAGCGCGTACGGCGAGTCAGAGCCAGGCAATGTCGAGGGCAGCGGTGGCAGGCGGAAATAGATGGGCGAAACATAGATCTTTGACAGCACCTTGTGCCGGTTCTTCAGCCAGCGGACGTCGATTGACACCGCCAACAGCAGAATCAGACCCAGCACCATCGAGGTGGCGCCGCTCTGGAAGCCGAGCCGCACCAGACCGTTGATGGCGACGAGGACGATAACGGCGCCGAAAAGGCCCTTTGCCACCGATCCGCGCCCGCCGCCGAGGCTGTTGCCGCCGAGTACGGCCGCGGTGAGGGCCTGGATGTCGAGCCCGACCCCGGTGTCGGCGCCGGCGCCGCCGAGTCGTGCGGCAAACAGAAACCCCGCAATGCCCGAGAGCATCCCTGACATCACATATGTCATGCACACGGTTCGGCGGACCGAGATGCCGAGGTTATAGGCCGATCTTCGCGATCCCCCGATCGCCGTCAGGTGCCAGCCGGGCCGGGAGCGGCTGAGAAAGACGTGCATCAGCACGGCAACAACCAGGGCCAGCACAAAGCTGAAGGGAAGTCCCAGAACCGTCCCGTCGCCGATGAAGTCCCACAGATCCGAATCGACCGTCGCGCCTGAAATCCGCACGGAGAACTGCAGCAGCAGAATGTCCACGATGGCGCGGATCATGATCAGCGTAACCAGCGTGGTCAGGAACGCGCGCAGGCGCAGATAGCCGACGAGAACGCCATTCAGCAAGCCGAAGAATCCGGTTGCGGCCAGGACCGCCAGCGCCGCCGCCCAGACCGGCCAGCCCCAGACATTCATCGCAATCAGGCCGACGATGTTGGCCAGGGCAAAATTCGACCCGACGCTCAGGTCGATGCCACCGCCCAGCATCACCGTCAGCAGGCCGGTCACGACCAGCAGAAACTCGCCGAGCTGGCGCGCTGCGTTACCGAGATAGCCGATCGAGTAGAAATCGGGGATCGCGGAGCCGAAGGTTACGATCGTGATGAGCAGAAACGTGCCGGGAATGAGGTTGTCGATCCACCGCTTCGACAGGATCTCGCCGAGGATGTGATCCGGAATCAAGCGGTAGCGCCACGCCGCGAAAATCTCGGCACCGTTCATGGAGGTCGCCTCGATGCAGGAGCGATGACGGCAGACCGCCTGGAAGGCGATCCGCCGTCCGCAGGTCAGTTCTTGGGCAGGTTCTTCATGCTCCAACAAGCCCCTGGCTTCAGCGTGGCTTTGGTCAGTATCTTGTTGGGCGTGTAGAGCGAGACCTTGATGACACCCGGTTTCAGATGGCTCTGGAACAGCGTCTCAATCAGATCGTTCATGTCGGCGGCCTGCCGGGGCACGTCGAAGCTGACATACTCGTCGAAGTTGCCGTTAGCCAGATTGTCGCAGGCCATCTGCTCACCGCCGCCATTGGTCACGACATAGACCTTGCCGGTCTTGCCCGCCTCGCGGATGGCAGCCGAACTGCCGAGCGCCATGCCGTCCCAGAAACTGATGAGGCCGCACAGGTTGGGATGCTGTCGCAACACCGTCGCGGTAAGCGCGCGCGCCTTGCTGGCATCCCAGTCGGCCGCCTGGTTTGACACGACCTTGATCTCGGGATGCTTGGCGAAGACGCCCAGGATCGGACCGATCTGATAGACGCTGGTTGCGGCGGTCAGCACACCCTGCACGATGGCGACCTCGCCGGAAGTGCCGCTGCCAGCGCCACACTTGCGCACCAGCGCGTTGGCCTCCGCCTCGCCCACTTTCAGCCAGTCGGCACCGACATAGCCGTCCGTGGAGAAGCTGGACCGCATGTTGACCTGAATCACGTAGATGCCGGCCTTCTCGGCCTTCTTGTTCAGGCGTGCATAGGACTGCACGTCCGGATTGTGGACGATGATAAGGTCGGGCTTCTCGCTGATCAGTTCGGTGAGCGCCTGCGCCCCCGCGGCGGTGTTCCAGTTGGGATCACGGATCGCGAACGACCCGCCATTGGCCAGTACCATGTGGCGCACGCCAGCCGTCCATCCCTCGGCCAGGTCGAAGCCCATTGCGAGCGGCAGGAATACGACCTTCCGGCCCTTCATCGCCGCGACAAATGGGGCACGACCCGGATCGACCAGACCGTCGGCGAGTACCGCCGTCGAAAACAAGGCCAGCCCCAAGCAGAGGGCTGCAATCGCCTTTAAGACTTTCATCTGCTTCCTCCTGGTTTGTCAGCGCGTCGTTGGTGATCCCATCATGCTCCCGCGCGAGTCGGCCATGCGACGCCGGCACCGCGATTCCGCGATACGTGCTAAATGTCTCCCTGCTGGCTGGTCTGTTCATCGCGGGGATTCACGATGCTGTCGATCAGGATTGCTACGAGCAGGATGATGCTCTTGATCAGGCTCTGAACCGTATAGCGCATGTCCAGGATGGTCATGCCATTGAGCAGTATGCCGATCAGCAGCGTACCCACGATGACGTTGCGAATGCCCCCCTTGCCGCCGCTGAGCCCGATGCCGCCGACAACGACAACGAGGATCACGTCGTAGATCAGGGTTGAATTCACCACCCGCGTATTCATGCTCGTCACTGCGGCGGCAGTGACAAGGCCTGCCACGTACGCCACGGTGGATGAAAGCGCGTACTGGAGCACACTCATCGGCCGGGTCGGAATTCCGGTGACCCGCGCTGCCAGATGGTTTTCGCCCATCAAATAGAAGTATCGGCCGGTCTTGGTATGCCGCAGAAGCATCGCGCCGACCATGCAGACGCTCACGAAAAATACGACCGATAACGGTACCTGTCCCACGTGCATGCGTCCCAGAGCCCCGATCCAAGACGCGCTGGCAGGCAGGTAGATGATGTCCTGGTCGAACAGCTGCGACCGGCCGAAGCCGTAGACGAACGTGGCCATCGCGAGCGTTGCGAATAGTGCCGGCACTTCAACATAGGCAATGAAGATGCCGTTGACGATACCGATCGCGATCGACATCAGCAGACCAAGACCCAGTGCGACCGGCGCCACCGTGCCATGGTTCATCATGTAGAGCGCCCATGCGGCCGGGATTGCCATGGTAGCAACGATCGACAGGTCGATCCCCCGTCCGATGACGACGATGGCCATGCCGACGCCGAGGATTCCCAGTACCGAAACGCTCTGCAGGAGCGCGAGCAGATTGGCGGATTCAAGAAAGCCACGCAGAGTGACAGAGAAGATCACGAACACGGCGATCGTGATCGCAAGGACGATACGCTCCTGGGTAAAGTGTGCACTACGCTGGGCGGATCTCATGTTCAGGTGGCGCGCATGGTCGGCGGTCCCGGGCGGAACCGGGCGCGTACAGGCACCCCAACATTACGTGGCATCGTTGCCAACGTCCTTCCCTCCCGGGTATTGGGCCGATTTGCAGATACGGGCCGCTTTTGGTAAGTCTGGTCGGACCATTCTGATCATAGACTGAACACGGCTGTCAAGGGCGGCCCGGAGATCATCCACGGGTCGCTTAACGTGCCACGCTCGGAATGAGAACGGAGAGATGTCGCCGATGTTCGAAGCGGTGAGCGTGCCACCGGCACAGCGTCTTTCAGATCTGGTGGCGCGCCAGCTTGAGCGACTGATCATCGAGGGACGGCTGACGCCCGGGGAGGGGTTGCCGTCGGAACGCGAACTTGCCAGGCAAATCGGCGTGTCCCGGGCGTCGTTGCGGGAGGCACTGTCCGAGTTGCGCTCGCGCGGCCTGATAGAGCCGGCGCGCAACGGCGGCGCCGTCGTTGCCGAGCTGACCCGACGCACGCTGACCGAACCGCTGTCGCAGATGCTGGAGCGCTATCCGTCGGCGATGTGGGACCTTATGGAGATGCGGGCCGAGCTGGAGGCGCATGCCGCCCTGCTGGCCGCGCAGCGCGCTACGCCCGCCGATATCGCTGCGCTGGAAGCGGCCTTCGAAATACAGGTTTCCGGCAGGTCACGGAAATTCGCCATGCTCGCGAAGCGCGATCTCGACTTCCACCTCCTGATTGCTAAGGCATCCCATAACATCGCGCTGCTGCATACCACGCATAGCCTGACAAATCTGCTCCAGGTGTTGGTGCAACGCGGCTATGAATTGCTGCTTCGTTCGGACACGGCGCGGCAGGATCTGAAGGTTATCGAACGGCAGCACGCAGCGGTGCTGGATGCGATCCGGCGTCGTGATCCCGGGGCGGCACAGCGCGCCGCGCAGGAGCATCTGCGCTCCACCGCGGTCATCTGGCGGCTGGAAGCGCCCGCAGTGCAACCGACGATGCAGGAACGGTGATCCGGTCACCGTAGCGGTCCCGAGCGTGCAGCAGGCCGGGCGCTAGGGCATGGTGTTGACCGCTTTACTGACGGCAGGCCTTGTTCCGCGAATTCCTGGAGTTGCCCAATGGGCGGCCCAGCCGCGACACGTTCTCGCGGCTGTTCCGGCTGCTCGATCCTGCCCCCTTCGCTGCCTGCTTCGCCCGTTTCCTGGACGGCCTGGGTGCCTGCGGCCCCGGCCTGCAGATCGCTATCCATCCAGCGCGATCCGGATCGCATCCAGACTTTCCGCCGTCGTTTTCCCTATCGATCCGTTTGGTACGCCGCCATCCGCGATCATTCACCGGCCTCGTGGGGAAGGGGCGCCACGGGACGGCGAGTGATCCGTTCGACAAGCTTCGGATACAAAGGTCCGAGTTTGAGCAGGAAGTCCCACGCCATCAGCAGCGCCGCAATGGCAAACACGACATCGCCGGGCAGCCGCAACCACTGCCAGACCAGGGTAGAATTGTAGAATTCCACGCTGCGGGCATAGGCGAGTCCGTGTTCGTACACCGCCTCCAGCTGTGGCCACCCGATCGGGAAGAAGTTCAGCAGGATCCACAGCACCAGCCCGGCATTGTAGAGCCAGAACGCCCACAGCCCGAGCCGCTCGTCGAACGAAGTCCGCTCGCCAGCCACGTAGCGCAGGCAGAAATATACCAGGCCGATCGCCAGCAGCCCGAACGCACCGAACAACGCGGTATGCGCGTGGTTCAGCGTCAGAAAGGTGCCGTGCTCATAGTAGTTGACCAGATCGG
>JAJZVE010000056.1 GCA_021845835.1 Pseudomonadota bacterium
GTCGCCGTCCACCAGCGACAGCCGCACCAGTTCCTCCGTCGCCTGCGCCAGCCGATCCAGCACCGGCTGCGCCAGATCGACCACGCCGCTGCCCGACAGGTAGTTGAAACTCACCGAGACCAGCTTGGCGGTGAGCATGTAAACGCCACGGTCGCCTTCCTGGCGCACATAGCCGCGGGCGATCAGGTCGTTGAGCAGCCGGTGCGCGGCGCTGCGCGGGATATTGAGCTGTTCGGCCACCGCATGCAGCGGCAACCCCATCGCGTTCGTGGCGAGCAGCTCGATGATCGCCAGCACCCGGTCGAGGATGCCGGTGCGGTCCTGAGCGGCTTCGAGGGGGGCAGGAGACACCATGGGATTCGGCTCCGGAAGAAACGAGGTGAGCGATACGGCAATGCCACAGATGCAGTCAGCTCGGGCCGGGCGCAATGGAATCCCGTTCATCTCCGCGGGCGGCGGCCACCTGCACGGCGAGCGTCGCCGCCAGCGTGCGGGTGGCGTCCTCGGCGCTGACCAGCGGCGCCTCCTCGCCGCGGATCACGCGACCGAAATGCAGCAACTGGCGCGCATAGGGATCGGCCGGCGCGCAGTCCAGCCGCGCGGCGGACAGCGGCGCATGCCAGCCGCGCGCCCCGGCATAGCGCCAGTGTTCGAGCGTCGGCAGCGACAGCGACCCCTCTGTGCCGCAGAGGAAATGGGTATCGCGATGCTGGCGGGCCATCGCCGCCAGTTCGCCGGACACCAGATCCCAGCTCCACGGCGAGGCGGCGGCATCGGAAAGGGCGATGCTGGCCAGCGCGCCGCTGCGGAACCGCAGCAGCACCGCGGCGGTGTCCTCCACGGCGAAGCCGCGCACGGCATTGGAACTCATCGCCTGGATGCCGTCGATCTCGCCGCACAGGAAACGCAGCAGGTCGATTTCGTGGATCAGGTTGATCAGCACCGGCCCGCCGCCTTTCTCCCTCCGCCAGCCGATGTCGAAATAGCTGTCCGGCTTCAGCATGGTGGCGAGCACGCTCACGCTCACCAGCCGGCCGAGCAGCCCCGCCGCGATCGCTTCGCGCGCCCGGCGGATCACCGGATTGTGGCGGCGATGATGGCCGACCAGCACCGGCACGCCGGTCCGGCGCGACGCCTCGACCACCTGCTGCGCCGCCGCCACCGTGTCGGCGATCGGCTTTTCGATCAGCACCGGCACGCCGCGCGCCAGGCAATCCAGGGCGACCGGCGTGTGCAGCGCGTTCGGCGTGGCGATGACGACGCCGTCCGGACGCACCGATTCCAGCATGTCGGGATGGTCGGCGAACCAGGGCACGCCGCGCCCGGCCGCAAGCGCCGTCGCGGCCGGGCTGGGATCGACCACGGCCGCGAGGCTCCCGACGGCGCCACCGGCCAGCAGGTCAATATGCATCCGCCCGATGACGCCGGCACCGATGACCGCAAGCCTGGGGGTGGACATGAGCCGGGAGTCTCCTCGTCTGCGCCGTCGCGGCGGCCCTGCTGGGCGGTTGTGTGGAGCGACATTCCGATTTACAAAAAAAATAGTGGAAGAGCATTCCAGTTTCAAGCTATATGTCGCGCGACGGGACGGCGCTGTGCATCCCGGCAGCACATCACAGGGACGGAACGCAATGAATCCGGACTCGCGTCATATCGCGCACACCCGCCGCCAGGTGCTGGCCGGCGCAGCCAAGGCGGCGACCGCCGGTGCCGCACTCACGCTCGGCGCGCCGTTGCTCGGGGCGCCGTTCATCATCTCCGCGCGCGGCGAGACGCCGGTGAAGCTCGGTCTGGTGTTCGCCAAGCAGGGCACCTGGACCGAGCAGGGCGAGCAGCTCGTCGATGGCGCGAAACTGGCGCTGGAGCAGGCCGGCTCGCAGGTGCTGGGCCGCCCGGTGCAGGTGATCTGGTACGACGAGCCGAGCCCGCAATCCGCGCAGGAGAATCTGCAGAAGCTGGTCGAGCAGGAAAACGTCGTCGCCGTGGTCGGCGGCACCAACAGCGGCACCTCGCTCGCCATGTCGGCGGCGGCCAAACGGCTCAGGATCCCCTACATCTCGCCCAACGCGGCGGCTCGCGAAATCACCGGCAAGCTGTGCAACCGCTACACCTTCCGCGTGCTGACCACGACGCCCGTCGCCAGCCGCGCGATGGGGCCGTACCTCGCCACGCTGGGCAAGAACTGGTACTTCATCAGCGCGTCGTACGCCTTCGGGCAGGACGTGTACAGGTCGATGAGGACGCAGCTCGACGCGGCCGGCGGGAAGGAGGTCGGGTCGGACCAGACCCCGCTCGGCACCACCGACTTCAGCTCCTTCCTGCTGAAAATCCGCCGCGCCAGGCCGGAGGTCATCGTCGCCGGCCTGCCGGGCGGCGACCTGTCGGCGTTCCTCAAGCAGTTCGCCGACATGGGCCTCAAGGGACACATCCCGGTGGCGTGCCCGATCATCGGCGATTCCGACCTGTGGTCGGTCGGGCCGGAGGCGGCGACCGGCATCTATGGCAAGCCGTGGCACTTCAGCGACCCGAACAACCCGCCGGCCGACCGCGCCTTCACCGCGGCCTACAGCAAGAAGTTCGGCCAGCCGCCGGCGGACAAGGCGTGGCTCGGCTGGTTCACCATGCGCTCGCTGCTGGGCGGCATCGAGCAGGCGAAGTCAGTGCGCGCGACCGACATCGTGCGCGGCCTGGAAACCGCCCGCTTCGATGACGGCGCCATCCCCGCCTACTACCGCGACTGGGACCACCAGATGCTGCGCCGCTGCCTGGTGCTGAAGGTAAAGGACCATATCGCCGACAAATGGGACTGGCTCGACGTGATCAAGGTCGCGCCGGGCAATCCTGCCGAACTGGACGCGATGTTCGGCACCAGGGCCGAGGTCGGCTGCCAGATGGAGCCTGCCTGAAGCCGGAACCGGCCGGCCCGGCACCGCCGGGCCGGCACCCCGCCCGGCGGTGCGCGCCGCGGGCACCAACGCGCCGAAGGGAACACGATGATCGAGACACTCCTGCCCCAGATCGCGAACGGATTGGTGCTCGGCTTCCTCTACGTGCTCATAGCGGTCGGCCTCTCCATCATTTTCGGCCTGCTGGGCGTGGTGAACTTCGCGCATGGCGCCTTCTTCGCCCTGGGCGCCTATTTCGCACTCGCGCTCTACGAGGCGTTCGGATGGTGGGCGGTGCTGCTGGCACCGGTGCTGGTCGGCCTCGTCGGCATGGCGGTCGAGGTGGTGCTGATCCGGCACCTCTACGGCAAGGAACCGCTGCTCGGCCTGATCCTGACCTTCGCGCTCGGCCTGCTGATCGAGGCGCTGATCCGGCTGGTGTGGGGCGCCGGCGGGCATCCGTTCAGCGCGCCGCCGGTCCTGGCCGGCATCATCGAGTACGGCCCGTTCCTGATCACCAGGTACCGGCTGGCAGTGCTGGTCGCAACGATCGCGTTGCTGGTCGGGCTGTGGGCCTTCCTTGCCTACACGCCGTTCGGCCGCATCCTGCGCGCCGGCAGCCGCGATGCCGAGATGGTGGGCATGCTGGGCATCCGCCTGCCGCGGGTGCTGACCGGGGTGTTCGGGCTGGGCTGCATGCTCGCCGGTACCGCCGGCGTGCTGGCGGCGCCGTTGTGGACGGTCACGCCGTCGATGGCCGCCGGCGCCATCATGCCGGCCTTCGTCATCGTCACCATCGGCGGGCTCGGGTCCTATCTCGGCGCGATCATCGCCGGCCTGCTGGTCGGCATTGCCACCGCACTCACCATCCAGTTTGTGCCCGAGGCGTCCGCCGCCGCCATGTACGTGCTGATGGCCGTCATCCTGCTGATCCGGCCACGCGGCCTGTTCGGCGAGCGGTGGGAGCGCTTCGAATGAGCGCGCGTACCATGCTGCAAAGCCCGATGCCGTGGCTGATCGCGGTACTGGCCGGCCTGTCGGTGCTGGCGCCGATTGCCGATGTCCCGCTGAGCCGGGTGACGCAGATCACCATCTATGTGCTCTACGGCGGGGGCATGAACCTGCTGCTGGGCTATACCGGCCTGGTGCCGTTCGGCGCCTCGATCTTCTTCGGCACCGCGAGCTACGCCGCGGCACTGGCCATCCTGCATTGGGGCGGCAGCGAGGTCACGGCACTCGTCTTCACGGTACTGTTCTCGGCCGGTCTCGCGGCGGTGCTGGGGGCCGTGATCCTGCGTCGGCGCGGCCTGTATTTTTCGCTGCTGACGCTCGCGTGCTCGCAGATCGCCTTCGAGATCGCCTTCAAGTGGACCGACCTGACCGGCGGCGAGAACGGCCTGCAGAACGTGCCGCGGCCGATGTTCGGCTCGCTCGTCGAATTTCACGTGTTCAGCGTCGCCACCGTGGTTCTTGCGATGTGGCTGCTGTGGCGGCTGGCGCATGCGCCGTTCGGCCGCGTGCTGCAGGCGCTGCGCGACAACGAACAGCGGGTGACGAGCCTGGGCTACGACACCTACCGGCTGAAGCTGGTGGCGTTCGTGCTGTCGGCGGCGGCGATCGGCTATTCCGGCGGCCTGCTGGCGTTCCTGCTGCAGGGCGCCTATGCCAACAATCTGAACTGGCAGCATGCCGGCGACAGCCTGCTGATGACGGTGCTGGGCGGCGTGCATCATTTCCTCGGGCCGCTATGGGGCGCGATTGCGTTCATCCTGCTGGAAGACAAGCTGAGCAGCCTGACCGAGCACTGGTGGCTGATCTTCGCGCCGATCATCATCGTGTTCGCGCTGCTCTCGCCCGAAGGCATCCAGGGCATCGGCCAGAGGCTGCGGCGGCGCCAGCGCTGGACGCTGGTGCGCGCCGGCATCCCGCGCCGGCCCGACGTGATCGCGCCATACCGCGGCAGCGACCTGCAGGCCGACCGCAACACGCCGATCCTGAAGGTGCGGGGCCTGACCAAGTCGTTCGGTTCGCTGGTCACGGCGAACGCCATCGACCTCGACGTGATGCCGTATCAGCTGCACAGCCTGATCGGCCCCAACGGCGCCGGCAAGACCACGTTCTTCAACATGCTGACCGGCGTGCTGCCGTCCGATGACGGGCGCATCGAGTTCGACGGCCGCGAGGTGACGCGGCTGCCGATGCACCGGCGCGTCCGCCTCGGCATGGGCCGTTCGTTCCAGATCCTCAGCGTGTTCCGCAACCTGCCGGTATTCGAGAACGTGCGCGTCGCGGTGCAGGCGCGCAGCCCGCGGCGCCACGGCCTCTGGCACGATGCACACGAGATCCAGGAGATCAACGCGCGCACCTGGTCGCTGCTGGCGGCGGTCGGGCTGGTGGAGCGCGCCGCCGACCCCTGCACGAGCCTATCGCACGGCGAGCAGCGGCTGCTGGAGATCGCCATCACGCTGGCCACCGATGCCAAGCTGCTGCTGCTCGACGAGCCGCTGGCCGGCCTCGCCGAAGCCGACCGGCAGGTGGTCGCCGGCCTGATTCGCGAACTCGCGACGCGGCATGCGGTGCTGCTGGTGGAACACGACATCGACCGCGTGCTGTCGCTGTCGGACCGGGTGACGGTGCTGCACCAGGGGCGGCTGATCGCCGACGGCAAACCGGCCGCGGTCGCCGCACATCCCGATGTCATCGCCGCCTATCTCGGCCAGCGCGACGCCGCCGCCCCTGCACCGGCCGCCGCGGCGCCGCGCGCGGCGGCGGCAACCGGACGCGCGCTGCTGCAGTTGCAGGGCGTGTCGGCGGGCTATGCCGGCAGCCGCGTGCTCGACGGTGTCGATCTGGCGGTGCATGACGGAGAGGCGGTGGCGCTGCTCGGCCGCAACGGCGTCGGCAAGACCACCACGCTGCGCACCATCATGGGCGCCTGCCAGCTCAGCGCCGGCAGTGTCACCTTCGACGGCCGCGACATCACCACCGCCAGGCCCTACGAGATCAACCGGCTCGGCGTGTCGCTGGTGCCGGAGGGGCGGCGGCTGTTCCCGAACCTGACCGTGACCGAGAACCTGCGCCTCGCCGCACGGCCGGGCGGCATCGGCGTGGACGGGGCGTTCGAGCTGTTCCCGCGCCTGAGAATGCGCCAGCGGGCGCGCGCCGAGAACCTGTCCGGCGGTGAACGGCAGATGGTCGCCATCGCGCGCGCGCTGATGGTGCCGAGCCGCATCATCCTGCTCGACGAGCCGTTCGAGGGCCTCGCGCCGGCGGTGGTCAGGGAAGTGATGGACGCGGTCGCCAGGTTGCGCGGCCGGGTCGCGCTGGTGCTGGTCGAGCATCATGCCGAGACCGTGCTGCCGCTGGTGGACCGCGCCTGCGTGCTGGTCAACGGCCGCGTCGCCTTCTCCGGCAGCGCGCAGGAACTGGCACAGGACGCCGCGCTGCAGCACCGCCTGCTCGGCGTCGTGCATCCCGAAGACGATACGCCGACGCCCGCCGCCGCCGGGCATCCCTGAAGCGCAGCCCCCTTTCCCCCACGCGGGACCTGCAAAAGGAACGAAAGCGACCGCCATGACCATCGAACTCCGCACGACGCCGCAGGACGCGGCCTATGACATCGCGGTGGTGGGGGCGGGCGGTGCCGGGATGGCCGCCGCCCTGTTCGCCGCCATCCAGGGCATGAAGGTGCTGCTGATCGAGCGCACCGAATATGTCGGCGGCACCACCGCGCTGTCGGCGGCGACCACGTGGATTCCGAACACGCATCACTCGGCCGGCACCGGCACCGTGGACAGCCAGGAGAACGCCGCGAAGTTCCTGCGGCTCGCGGTCGGCAACCGCTCGCCCGAGGACATGCGCCGCGCGTTCCTGGAAGCCGGCCCTAAAGCGATCGACATGCTGGAGAGCAACTCGGACGCGCTGTTCCGCGCGCGGCCATTCCACCCCGACTACATTTCCGACCTCGAAGGATCGACGCTGCGCGGCCGCGCGCTGGAGCCGCTGCCGTTCGACGGCCGCAGGCTCGGCGCGCATTTCGCGCTGGTGCGACCGCCGATCCCCGAATTCACCGTGCTCGGCGGCATGATGATCGACCGCGACGATGTCACCCATCTGCTCGGCATGACGCGGTCGTTCGCATCGTTCCGGCACGCGCTGAAGCTGCTGGCGCGCCATGCCGTCGACCGGCTGGGCCATCCGCGCGGCACGCGGCTGGTGATGGGCAACGCGCTGATCGGCCGGCTGCTCTGTTCGCTGGACCAACGCGGGGTGGACATCCTGGTCCGCACCAAGGTCGAGGAACTGGTAAAGAGCGGCGATGCCATCGTCGGCCTGGTCGCCTCCCAGGATGGCGAGCGTCGCCGCATCGCCGTGCGGCGCGGCGTGATCCTGGCCTCCGGCGGCTTCAACCGCCATGCGACGCGGCGCGCCGAGATGCTGGCCAGCCCGGCGCCCGAGCACAGCCCGATCGCGCCCGGCAACACCGGCGAGATGCACGATCTCGCGCTCGCGGCCGGCGGCCGGTACGGCACCGGCAACCTGGACAACGCCTACTGGGCGCCGGTTTCGGTGCGTCGGCGCGCCGACGGGACGACGGCGGTGTTCCCGCATTTCATCCTGGACCGCGGCAAGCCGGGCATGGTGACGGTGAACAGCAAGGGGCTGCGCTTCGTCAACGAATCAACGTCGTACCACCTGTTCGGCCGGGCCATGTTCGAAGCGAACCGGACGGTGCCGACGATCCCGGCCTTCCTCGTCACCGACTCGGTCGCGTTGCGCAAATACGGCATCGGCATGGTGCATCCCGGCGGCAAGGGGCTGAAGCCGTTCCTGGCCGATGGCTATCTTACCGCCGCGCCGACGCTGGACGAACTGGCGCGCAAGCTGCAGATCGACGCCGCCGGCCTGCGCGAGACGGTGGCCCGGATGAACGAATACGCCCGCACCGGGGTTGATCCGGAGTTCGGTCGCGGCACCACCGACTATCACCGCGCCAACGGCGACCCGGCGCAGAAGCCCAATCCGAATCTCGGCCCGATCGGCACCCCGCCCTTCTACGCCATCCGGCTCTATCCGGGCGACATCGGCGCCGCGACCGGCCTGGTCACCAACGTGGACGCGCAGGTGCTGGGGCCCGACGACCGCCCGATCCGCGGCCTGTATGCCTGCGGCAACGACATGAACTCGGTGATGGGCGGGGTCTATCCGGCGCCCGGCATTACCATCGGGCCGGGCATCACCTTCGCCTACATTGCCGCCCGGCACGCGGCCAGCCCGGCGGCCGCCCGCCGGACGGCGGCCGACGCAGCGGCCTGAACGGAAGGGGGTCGGCCCGCCCAGGCGGGCCGACCGTCAGGCGGCTTCGGCCAGCGCGCCGAACAGCGCCGCGGCGCGGGCGGCCAGCTCGGCGCGCACCCCGGCCGGCAACTGGCGGGCCGACTTGGCGCGCGGATAGGGCAGTTCCTCCGCCGCCACCGCCGCGCGCTCGTCCCAGTTCTCGAAGCCAAGCGCCTCGACGCCGTCCAAAAAGCTCTCCGCCGCCGCCCCTTCGGCCAGCAGCAGCGCGTGGCTGTCGAGTTCGACATGGTAGTAGGTGAACACCAGCGGCATGTCCTGCTCGCGCACGATGGAGCTGCCGTTCACCAGCGCGGCGGCATGGGCCAGCACGCCGCCGACCAGCACGGCATGACCGGGGGAGACCAGCAGGTCACGGGCGGGCACGTTCTCCGCCAGCGCGCCGGCCTTGATGCGGATCGGCAGCATGCTCAGCGGGTCGCGGCCGAAGCGCGAGATAGTGCTGCGGCCGAGCCAGCGCACCGGGCGCGCCTGCCCGTCCGCGGTCAGCACCAGATCCCCCGCCGCAAGCGATTCCACCGGCACCGCGCCGCCCGGCGTCGCGATCAATGTGCCGGCAACGAAGCAGCCTGGCGCGGCAGAGGTCAGGTTCCACAGACCCGAACTGGTTGAGCTGTTCGCAGTGTCCGTGGTGATCGTGCCGTTGGGAGCTGTCTGGCCAGCGGGAACGAACAGAGTATAGGTGCTGTTAATTGCCCCCAGGAAACCGTAGTACGTGTGACCACCTGCGGTGTAACTTACCGTGCCTTCGTAGGTATATGTTTTATTCCCATTCGTGAACGTCTCATTCTGCTCGTCACCGAGAATATTGTCGTCGTTGGTGGGCGACTCGGTGATCGTCTTGCTGGTTACTCCGGCAGCGTTAATCGTGCCGGTGCTGCCACTGAGAGTAAAACCATATTCGTCGTAAGTTATCGCAACAGGCATCACACACCCCCACGCCGCCCGCGCATGGAATGCCTGATCGATGCGATCGTGTCAAGATTATTTGCGGATTCAACCCGTTTCGGCCGTACCGTCCGCCCCCCGCATTGCCGCCGCCGCCGCCCGCCGCTTCAATGCGGCGCATGGACCTGCCGCCGTCCGCTCTGCGCGACGCCGTCACCCTGCTGGCCCCGCCGGTGCAGGCGGCGCCGCTGGTGTTCGCCTCGCCGCATTCCGGCCGGCGTTACGACGCCGCCTTCCTCGCCGCGGCGCGGCTCGACCCGCAGGCGCTGCGCCGCAGCGAGGACTGTTTTGTTGACGAACTGTTCGCCGCCGCGCCGGCGCACGGCGCACCGCTGCTCGCCGCCACCTTCCCGCGCGCCTTCTGCGACGCCAACCGCGAGCCGTGGGAACTCGACCCGGCAATGTTCGCCGATCCGCTGCCGCCCTGGGTCAACACCGGCAGCGCCCGCGTCGCCGCCGGCCTCGGCACCATCGCGCGCGTGGTCGCCTCCGGCGAGGCGATCTATCGCGACAGGCTGCGCTTCGCCGAGGCCGAGGCGCGCGTGCGCGCCTGCTGGATGCCGTTCCACGCGGCGCTGCAGGACCTGATCGCGGCGACGCGCACCCGCTTCGGCCGCTGCCTGCTGATCGACTGCCATTCCATGCCGGCCGCCCAGCCCGGCGCGCCGCCCGGCGCCGGCGCCGACATCGTGCTGGGCGACGCCCACGGCACCGCCTGCGGCGCCCGCACGGTGCGGCTGGCGCAGGACACGCTGGAACGGCTCGGCTACCGCGTGCGCCGCAACGAACCCTATGCCGGCGGCTACATCACCCGCCACTATGGCCGCCCGCGCGAGGGCGTGGAGGCGCTGCAGGTGGAAATCTGCCGCAGCCTCTACATGGACGAGGCCCGCTTCGCCAGGCGCACGTCCTTCGCCGCGGTGCAGCGCGACATGACGGCGCTGATCGCCGCGCTGGCGGCCGGCTGAGACAAAAAAATTGGCGGTGCCGCAAGGCACCGCCAAGTTTAGGGAGGAAACGTCCAAGAAGCAGGAAAGCGGCTGAGCCGCCTTGCTGCGAGGCACAAGATAGGCGGCCGATCATTCGTCTGCAAGCGAGTTTTTGCATTGCAGCATTCCCCTTCGGGCAGCACACGGGGGTTGCACACCAGGGCTTAACCCCATGCGCCCAAAATCCCGGCGCATGACCAGACTCCTGCTGCTGTCACTGTTCGCCCTGCTCGCCCCCGTCGCCCCAGCCGCGGCGGTACCGGCGCCGCCGCCGGCCGATCCAGGCTGGCAATGCCGCGCCGCCATCGCCGCCGCCGAGCGCGGGTTCGGCATTCCCGCCGGGCTGATGGCGGCGATCGGCCGGATCGAGAGCGGGCGGCGCGGCGCCGACGGCCGCGTCGATCCCTGGCCGTGGTCGATCGACGCCGAGGGCAACGGGCGCATGTTCGACAGCAAGCCCGCCGCGGTCGCCGCAGTGCGCAGCCTGCAGGCGGCCGGCGTGCGCTCGATCGATGTCGGCTGCATGCAGGTCAACCTGCTGCACCACCCGGACGCCTTCGACGGCCTCGACGCCGCCTTCGACCCGGTCAGCAATGTCGGGTTCGCAGCCCGTTTCCTTTTGCAACTTCGGTCCCAGACCGGCTCCTGGCCGGAGGCAGCGGCGCTCTACCACTCCGCCACCCCGGCGCTCGCCGCCGACTACCGGCGCAAGGTGATGGCGGCGTGGCCGGTCGCCCTGGCGGAAGCGGGGGCGGCGGCCTCGCCCGCCGCATGGGGCGTACCGGCACCGCCGGCCGCCGGCCGCCTCGGCGCCGGGGGCACGCTGCCGGCTCGCATCCTGCCGAATGGGCGCCTCGCCCCGCACCTGTTCCCGCTCGCTCCCGGCCGCAACGGACGCAGCCTCGCCGCCTATCGCGCCGCGCCGGTCCCGCTCGCCGCCCCTGTCCCGGCACCGCCGCGCGGCCCGGGCTGAGCCGCGGCAGCACGGTTGCAATTTCGGCGCCGCGGCTTCTACATGGCGGGATGCACGCGCGAGCCATTCTCATCCTGCTCAGCCTGCTGTCGGCACTGCCGACGGCGGCGCGGGCACAGTCCGGGGTGCCGGTGCTGGCGGCAACGGCGAAGCGGCAGGACGTGCCGGTTGTGCTGCGCAATATCGGCGCGGTGCAGGCGTTCTATTCCGTGCTGGTGCGCGCCCGCGTCGATGGCACGCTGGATCGCGTGTTCTTCACCGAGGGGCAGGAAGTCAGGGCCGGCGACGCGATCGCGCTGATCGACCCGCGCCCCTACGAAGCCGCCCTCGCCGCCGCGGTGGCGAAGAAGGCCGCCGACCAGGCGCAGCTGGCCAACGCCCATGCCGACCTGACGCGCTATTCCAACCTGGCACGCAGCGACTTCGCGTCGCGCCAGCAGGTCGATACGCAGCAGGCGACGGTGGCGGAGCTGCAGGCCACCATCGCCGGCGACGACGCGGCGATCGAGACCGCGCGCCTCAACGTGGAATTCTGCCACATCACCTCGCCGATCAGCGGGCGGACCGGGCTGCGGCTGGTCGATCCCGGCAACCTGATCCACGCCACCGACGCGCAAGGCATCGTGACCATCACCCAGCTGCACCCGATCGCGGTGATCTTCACGCTGCCGCAGGACGACCTGCCGCAGATCCAGGCGGCGATGGCGCAGGGCTCCGCGCCGGTGCTCGCCTTCAGCGGCGACGACCGCACCGAACTGGCGCACGGCCGGCTGATGACCATCGACAACCAGATCGACCAGAGCACCGGCACGGTCAGGCTGAAGGCGGAATTCGCCAACCCGGACAACAAGTTGTGGCCAGGCCTGTTCGTCAATGCGCATCTGCAGGCGGCGATCCTGAAGGACGTGGTGACGGTGCCGTCGCCGGCACTGCAGCGCGGGCCGAACGGGCTGTATGTCTATCTTGTGAAGTCGGACCAGACGGTCGCGATGCAGCCGGTCAAGGTGACGCAGGACGACGGCACGCTGGCCGTGATCGCCGACGGCGTGGCACCCGGTGCCGAAGTGGTGGTGAACGGCCAACTGCGGCTGCAGAACGGCAGCCACGTCGCCGTCGCGAAGGCGAGCAGCTGATGTCGCGAGGGCGGAAGACCCTCGGCGCGGCCCCTTCCCGCAAGCGGGAGAACGGGCAGCAACGAGTCGCGCACGCAGCCGGCAAGGCCGGCGTAAGCTGCATCGGCAAGGTCCTGGCTTTTCTTACCCTCTCTCGCGTTCGGGAGAGGGCGTACCGCGCCGGGTGAGGGAACAGCGGCGATGAGCATCTCCACCCCCTTCATCCGCCGCCCGATCGGCACCTCGCTGCTGATGGCGGCGATCCTGCTGATCGGCATTGCCGCCTATCCGCTGCTGCCGGTGGCGCCGCTGCCGCGCGTCGATTTCCCGACCATCCAGGTGAACGCCCAGCTTCCCGGCGCCAGCCCGGAGACGATGGCCTCCTCCGTCGCGCAGCCGCTGGAACGCCAGTTCGCGCAGATCCCCGGGGTGGCGCAGCTCACTTCGGTGAGCGTGCTCGGCCAGTCCTCGATCACGGTGCAGTTCGACCTCAGCCGCAACATCGACGCTGCGGCGCAGGACATCCAGGCCGCGATCAACGCGGCGGGCGGGCAGTTGCCGAAGAACATGCCCAGTCCGCCGAACTACTGGAAGGTCAATCCGTCGGACGCGCCGATCCTGATCCTGTCCGCGACCTCCGACAACCTGCCGATGACGGTGGTGAACGACTACGCCGACAACGTGCTGTCGCAGCAATTGTCGCAGGTGGCCGGCGTTTCCGAGGTGTGGATCGGCGGCCAGCAGAAGCCGGCGGTGCGCGTGCGGATCGACCCGGCGCGCCTCGCCGCGATGGGGCTGACGCTGGAGGACGTGCGCAACATGCTGGTGAACGCGACCGTCGATGCGCCGAAAGGCGCGATCGACGGGCGCACCCGCACCTACACGCTATACGACAACGACCAGCTGACCCGTGC
>JAJZVE010000057.1 GCA_021845835.1 Pseudomonadota bacterium
CCGATCTATGACGTCCGTCGACTTTGAAGCCCTGGATGAAGGCGCCGAGCACGATGCCCTGAGCGAAGGTCGCGATCACCGAGCCCCAGGAGAACCCGTGATCCCAGAAACTCTTGTGCTCGGCGTCCCGATAGCGAAACTCGAAGGCCACGCCCCGGAACACCAGCGCGAGCAGCATGATCGCGATCGGGAAATAGACGGCGGGAATGATGATCGCAAAGGCGAGCGGAAACGCCGCCATGAGGCCGACACTGCCAAGAATGAGCCAGGTTTCGTTTCCGTCCCAGATGGGCGCTATCGAATTCATGATCAGGTTGCGCGAAGGCGTATCGGGCGCGAAACCGAAGAGGATGCCCACACCGAGATCGAAACCATCGAGCAGCACATAAAGAAACACGCCGACGCCCAGGATGAACGTCCAGATCGGCACGAGATCGAGCGTGAACGGCATCATGACCGGCCTCCCTCTTCGCGTGCGCCCGGCAATGCGATCACCGGTAAATCCGGACGGCCGCCTTCGACCGGCCCATCGGTTGTCGTCGGGTCCACACCTCTGCGCACGATCCTTGCCATCAACAGCACGCCGGCTGGGAACATGATGAGATAGGCGACGATGTACCCGGCGAAGGATAGCGCGACATCGAGCCCGGTCAGCGACGGCGACACCGAATCCGCAGTGCGCAACAGGCCGTAAACCGTCCATGGCTGCCTACCGACCTCTGTTGTGGTCCAACCCGCCAGGACCGCGATGAAGCCGAGCGGCGCAGCCCATTCGCAGGCGCGCAGGAAAACGGTGCTGCTATAGAGCCGTCCGCCCCGGCGCAGGAGGTTTCCCACAATCACCACGGCCAGCATGATCAAACCAATGCCGACCATGATGCGGAAAGCGAAGAACGGGATCGCGACCGGCGGACGCTGATCGGGCGGCACCTCCTTGAGGCCGGGAACAAACCCGTTGGGGTCGTGTGTCAAGATCAGGCTGCCCAACACCGGCACATCGACATTGAAACGATTGGTCTCGTGCTTCTCATCCGGGATAGCAAACAGCGCCAGCGGCGCGCGCGCCTCTCTATTCCAATGCGCCTCGATGGCTGCAAGCTTGGTCGGCTGATATTCAAGCGTGTTCAAGCCGTGCATGTCGCCGAGGAAGATCTGCAAAGGCACCAGCGCGAGCAGCACCCAAAGCGTCGTCGACAGCATGGTTCGGGCTTCGTCCGCCGCGCGCCCCTTGCGCAGCAGCCACGCGGCGACGCCGATCACCACAAAGCCCGTGGTCACGTAGAATCCGGTGACGGTGTGCGCGAGACGATATGGAAAGGACGGATTGAAGATAATCTCCATCCAGTCCTTGGGAAAGAATCGGCCGTCGATCACTTCGTAGCCGGCCGGTGTTTGCATCCAACTGTTGACTGCCAGAATCCAGAAGGACGAAAACAAAGTGCCGGCGGCAACCATCAGCGCGGCAAAGAAATGCACCCAGCGCGGCACCAGGCTGCGTCCGAACAGCAGAACACCAAGGAAGGCGGCTTCGAGAAAGAAGGCGGTCAGCCCTTCATAGGCCAGCAGCGGCGAAATGATGTTGGCGGTTGCATCCGAGAACCGGCTCCAGTTTGTTCCGAACTGGAAGGGCATGATGATGCCGGACACCACGCCCATCGCAAAAGAGACCGAGAAGATCTTCGTCCAGAAACTCGATATGCGGAGATACGTCTCCCGCCGCGTCGCGAAGTATAAGCCCTCCATAAAAGCGACAAAGGAGGCGAGTCCGACGGTGAAAGCCGGCAGCAGAATGTGCCAGGCGATAACCCATACGAATTGCAGTCGGGACAGAAGTAAGGCCTCTTGTGTCATTGGGCGTCCATCCCTCGATTGTCGTCGGCCGAATCGGAGGTATCACTCGGCGCCGACTTCCCAGCATCTATAAAATATCGTTGGCCTTTATTCAGCAGCACTCCATGGGCGTTGGCAATTCCAAGCTCAAGACTTTCCCCGACCCGATGCGACAAAAGGATAAAGCGGTCCGCGGCCGCTGGTGGACAGACCTCCCGCGCGGTTTCGGTAAAGAGCGCCAGCCAGCGATCGAAGTGCCGCGCGTCGATGGGCAGCGGCAGATGCTTTGCCATGGGTTGGCCATGATAGCGGCCACTCATGAGTGCAACGGAAGACCAGAAGGCAAACATCTTTTGCAGATGCGGCTCCCAGTCGTCGATCTTCGCGGCGAAGACCGGGCCCAGCACCGCGTCATCGCGAACCCGGACATAAAAATCACGGACGAGGCGTTCGATCATCGCCTCGTCGATCCCGGTTTCAGCCTGAATCTGCGATGTTATGGCAGCTCGACGGGCCTGCGCCGAGTTCGCGTCATCGCTCATGAGGCGCTCCGGTATGCGGCGCCGTGGGCAGTTGGGCGGTGACAAGCTCGATATTGCTTTCATGCGACGCGAGCATCGCTGCGAGGTCGGCGTGGATAGCCTCGTCCCGAATGGTCGGAAGCAGACCCTTGAGCTTGCGCACGACCCAGCTTTGGCCGCGATTGAGGAAGGCGAGCCGGGCCGAGATGTCCCCGATCGCCATTGCCTTGTCATGGAACGCGCCGGTCTTGCCCGACGGCTCACCTGCCAGTTGGTGGACCGCCCTGGTGAGCACGCCGCACCAGCGGGCTTCGTCGTGATGGATCGTCATGACGAGCGGCTTCAATTCGGCCGGTGATTCCGCCGCCGTGCGCAGCGTGACACGTGCGCCAGCGCGCTCGGCTTCCAGCAGTTCGTTGAGCGCGGACAGAAGCTCCTCGCGGCCCGCGAACCCCATATAGCTGTCGTCCATCTCGTGAGCCAGGCAAGCAGGCGACGCCAACTCGGCGCGCTCCTTCGGCAGCGCGGCGGTTGCATCGAGAAGACGCGCGGCTTCGGCCGCGATGGCGCGCACACGATCCCCCGCGCCGACGATTTGCGTGATCCGGCCGACGCCGATGCCCGCATAGAGAGCCATCGCTTCGAACGTGCCGGTCATCGCGCGCAGCGGCGAGTCCGTGCTGAATTGGTAGATCGGGCGGCCCGCCTCATCGCCGATGATCGTGCGGGCCTGGGAGAATGGATCACCCCGCTCGCCACGCGTGACGCTGTTCGCCAGCACGCGCACCTTCGCACCCGGCGGCCAGTTGATGTGGAAGGCGTCGGTGAGGACCGTTTCTTCGCCGTCGGCGTCGACCAGGCGCTGCTTGTGATAATCGTGAGCAAAGGACTCCGGTGTCGCGATCAGCACCGTGCCGAACACACCGCCTTGGGCGCCGAGCGACATCACCGTGACGAGGTCGGCGCCGTCCGTGAGTCCTCCGGCCGCCAGGACGGGCACATTTGTCTGCTCGGCTATAGCGGGAAGAAGTTCATGCAGCGGTGCATCGCCACGGACATGACCGCCGGCTTCGACGCCCTGGACGATCAGGACCTGCGCTCCGGCATGTTCCGCCGCGCGCGCCTCGGCGAGCGATCCCACCTGACACACCACCATGATCCCGGCATCGCGCAGCCTTTGCACGAGCGGAAGCGGCACGTCCCAAAACAGACCGACGACCGGTACGCGGAGTTCGATGCACGCTAAGACCTGGGCGTCGAGCAAGGCGCGATCTGTCGCCGCGGGGATGAGATTGACGCCGAAGCGTTGCACGTTTTGTGCGTGCAAAGCTCCTACCTCGGATCGGATGAGCGTGACCGGCTCGCGCACCATGCCGAGGAAGCCGAAGCCTCCGGCCTTCGTGACGGCGGCAACGAGATCCGACCGGGCTACCCCTCCCATTCCGGCCAAGACGATCGGATAGGCGCAGCCTAGCAGATCGCAAACCGGCCTATGCAGTATGATGGCCATGCCTGTCCTTCAGATGGTCACTCAGATAGGCAGCGAGCGCGACGGCTTGGTTATGCTCCGTGTCGTGCGCGGCGTAGAGCAGCGTCAGGGGACCGAGCTTCGACAAATCGGCGAGTTGGGCGACGGCTTCGTCATTGCGCATCAGTTCGACGCGGTAGCGGTGGCCAAACTCGGCCCAACGCGCCGGATCGTGACCGAACCATTCTCGCAGTTCCGTGCTTGGCGCGATCTCCTTGAGCCACAAGGTCAGAGCGGCACGGTCCTTGCGCAGGCCGCGCGGCCAGAGCCGATCCACCAACACGCGCGCGCCATCATCCTTGTCCGGCGGATCGTAGACGCGCTTGACGCGGATGTCAGGGACGGCACGGGCCATGGTCAGCCGATTTCCGCTGGAGCGTGATCCAGGAAGATTGTCAGAAGAAGGGACGTGTCCTCGATTGCCTTGACCGAATGCGGCGCGCCGCCCGCGAGATAGACCCACTCATTGGTCCGCAAGGTAATGGGCCTGGGGTGGACGCCGAGTTCGACATGACCTTCGAGGCAGTGCAGCGTGATTTCGCCGGAGACTTTGTGTTGGGGTATTTCGTTGCCCGCGTGGACAACCAGTCGAATGGCTTCGAAATGATCGGTCTTGACGATGGCCGCGGTGGTCGCCTTCTTCAATCCAAGGCCAAGCGGTGTGAGATCGACGATTTCACCGGGTTTCGCGTGATGCAACGCCATAAGCCGTGGTCCTCATATTCGTCCGATACCGGTCGGGTTCGCAGGATGCGCCGATAGTCATTCCGCTGCCTGAGGGCTGGTCGGCAACGGCTTGCGGAAGATCAGCCGGTCCACGGACTGCGGATAGAGCGGCCGCAGCTTGACGACGAAGTCCCAGGCCATCAGCACCGCGCCGGCAGCAAAGACGACATCGCCCGGCAGTCGCATCCACTGCCAGAACAGGGTTGTGTTGTAGAAGGCGCTGCTGCGCGCATAGGCCAGCCCGTGCTCATAGACAGCATCAAGCTGCGGCCAGCCGATCGGGAAGAAGTTCAGCAGGATCCACAGCACCAGACCGCCATTGTAGAGCCAGAACGCCCATAGCCCGAGCTTCTCGCTGAAGCGATGCCGGGCGGCCGCGATGTAGCGCAGGCAGAAATAGATCAGCCCGATGGCCAACTCGCCGAAGGCGCCGAACAGCGCCGTATGTGCATGGTTGAGCGTCAGGAAAGTGCCGTGTTCGTAGTAGTTCACCAGCGGCGCGTTGAGTGTGCCGCCGCCGAACACGCCGGCGCCGACGAAATTCCAGAACGCCGCGCCGATGACATAGCTATAGGCCAGCCGGTACTTGAACTCCTGATGCGCCTTGATCAGCCGGTAGTGGTTGATCGCCTCGATGATCAACAGCACCAATGGCAGCACCTCGATGAACGAGAACATACTGCCCATAGGCACCCACATGCTCGGGCCGCCGGCCCAATAAAGATGGTGGCCCGTGCCGATCACTCCGCCGAGAAAGATCAGGATGATCTCGAAATAGGTCGCCCGCTCCGCCAGCTTGCGCGAGACGAGTCCTACTCCCATCAACAGATAGGCGGTCATGCAGGCGGCGAAGAATTCGAAGGACTGCTCGACCCAGAGGTGGACCACCCACCAGCGCCAGAAGTCGGTCAGTGTGAAGGACTTCTCGATCCCCGTCAGCGGGATCATGCCGAACACATAGAGCACGGCGATGTTGATGGTGGAGGCCCATATCAGGTGCTCCATACGAATGCGCCCGGTCCAGAACTGGCCGGCCGCTTTTCGCCAGAGCGCCGTGCTCGGCCACAGCGCCCGCATCACCAGCAGACTCCATAGCGCGAGCCCGATGAAGAAGCCGATCTGCCAGAATCGGCCGAGCTGGATATAGGAGAGCCCCTGGTTGCCGAACCAGAACCAGTTCTGGTCGATCACGCCCATGATGCCGAGATAGTCCCCGATCAGTGCCCCGGCGACGACCGCGAGCGTGACCCAGAACAGGAAGTCCACCAGCCAGTGCTGGCCCTTGGCTTCCTCGCCGCCGGCAATGGCGGGGGCAAGGAACAACGCGGCTGCGATCCAGGACAGCCCGATCCAGACGATCGGCGCTTGGATGTGCACGTCGCGCAGGAAGTTGAAGGGCAGAAAGTCATTGATGGCAATGCCGTAGAAACTCGTCCGATCATAGTAGGAGTGCGCCATGATCGTGCCGGCGGCGATCTGCACCAACAGCAGCGCCGCCACGACGAGAAAGTATTTGCCAATCCGCTTCTGGCTCGGCGTCAGCGGCCGGAACGTCGCCAGTACCGGGTCCATCGGCGCATCGTCGGGGTTGTTGAGGAAGAACTCGTAGATGAAGATCACCACGCCGAAGGCGAAGAAGGTGAAGCAGAAGCTGATCCAGGTCCATTTGAAGGTGTTGGTAGTGGGCGTGTTGCCGACCAGCGGCTCATAGGGCCAGTTCTCGGTCCAGGACCAGGTCATGCCCGGCCGTCGCGCCACTGTCGTCAGCGCCGAGAACACCAGAAAATCCGCGGTCTTGACCGCGAGCGGTGGCGTGAGGCTGTAGGCCGGAGTCCAGCCGGCGGCGGGATTGGCGGTATTCAGCGTCTTGGCCAGATCATCGCGCACCGTCACCAGGGCGTCGGACAAGGGGGCCGGCAGCACGACCTCCGGCTTGGTCAGATCCACGCCTTGCAGCGCGCGGCGCATCGCGACGGTGGCGGATGCCTGCTGATCGGCCGTCAGCTCCCCAAACGGCTTGCCCAAGGTGGCCAGCGCGACATTGTTCTGCGTCGCCGTGGCTAGCGCCACCAGGGTCGAGGCGGTGTAGTCCTCGCCGTAATAGGAGCCCATGCCGTAGAGGCTGCCGTAATCCATCAGATCAGCTTTCTGGAAGCCGCCCTTGCCGGCCACGATGTCGTCGTCCGTCATCAGCACGGTTCCGCTTGCGCTGACGAAACGGTCGGGTTGCGGCGGCGCGGCACTGTAGGTCTGCACTGTCGCCCACGCGAGGAGGCCGAAGGTGGCGATCGCGACAACGAGCAGCACCCATTTCAGGACGTTGCTGACGGGGTCTTCGACTGGCGGGTCGATCTGCTCGGCTGTCAAAGTCATGATCTCAATCCCTGCTCAGCGTCCATGCACCATCGTTCCAGTCATTTTGCCGGCCGGCCGCGCTCGACCCAAGGCTCTGGCTTATTCAAAAGATCGACCATCCCTGACTACCCGCGACCGCGCCGAGGATCGTCACCACGCTCAGCGCCAGCAGGACCCAATGCGCCCGATGCAACCAGGCGAAGGCGACCTCCGGCCGCGCCGTCGCCCAGCCTCGGAAATGCCGGTGCAGAATGAACGGCTCGGCGATGAACAAGACGAAGGCGAACAACAGCCACAAGCAGACCATGGCGTGCATCCACCAGAACCCGACGGTGCGGAAGCGATCCCACAAATCGAGCCGCCAGGTCATATAGAAGCCAGTCAACCCGACCACGATAATTGCCGTGCGCGCCTGCCAGGCGAAGCGATGCTCGATCGCCTGAAAGGCTTGGAACTTATCGGATCCGAGCTCGCCATGGCGAACCGCCGGCAGCGCCACCGTCGTCGCCATCGCGACGCCGCCGATCCAGATCACGACGGCCAGCACATGCAGGGCGCGGGCGATGATGACGTCATCCATCATCCCGCACCCATCCAAAAGGGAGGGGCTCACCCGCATTACCGCCGCGAAACCGCGATTCCATAGGCTTGCCTCCGCCCTTCCCGGGAAGCTTACCGCGCTGTTGACCCGGCGCGTTTGCGCTGGCGCAAACTGCTCCCCTTATTCGGGATCAGCGGGTAAGGTTCTCGCATGACCAGAGAAGCCCAGATCCCTTCACAGTCCCTGGCTGCGATGGAGCTATTTCGCGGACTGCCGCCCTCCGCTTTGGAATCGGCGGCGGCCTGCGCGCGCGTGCGCCGCCTGCCCAAGGATATGCGCATCTTCAACCAGGGTGATGACAGCGTTCGCGCGCACGCCATCATCGAAGGTGGCGTCCGTATCGCTCAATCAGGCAGTGACGGCGCCCAGGTCGTGATCCGCTTCATCGGTCCTGCCGAGATGTTCGGGACGGTCGCGCTCTTCACCGATAAACGCTATCCGGCCGACGCCATCACGCTCGTCGAGACTCTGGAAGCGAGTTGGAGCGAGGACGAACTGTTAGGGCTGATGGCCCTCTATCCGCAGATTGCCATCAACGTCATCCGTATCATCGGCAAGCGCCTGCAGGAGGTGCAAGACCGGGTGCGCGAGCTCGCCACGCAGCGCGCGGAGCGGCGCGTCGCCCATGTGGTACTGCGGCTCGCCCGCCAGGCCGGGCACAGCACCGTCGATGGCACGGCGATCGAGTTCCCGCTGCGGCGAAAAGATCTGGCTGACATCGCCGGTACGACGCTTCACACCGCCAGCCGCATTCTGACAGGCTGGGAGAAAGCGGGGCTGCTGACGAGCCATAATCAGCAGCTGACTATTCGAAACACCTCCGAGATTCTGCGGATCGCGGAGAACGCGGCCGACTGACGCGGCCCATCAGAAATTGGGTTTGCGCACGCGCAAACCGTAGTGCTTCCACAGAGCGTAACATCGGGCCCATCAGAGACTGGATTCTTCTGCCAACGGCGGGCTGATTGTGCTTGAGCCGGGAGGGAGGAGCGGCAGCCGACAGGCAAGGTGTGTGATGGCGATAGCGGTAGCGCAGAAGACTGGCGGTCAGCCGTTCGCGCTGTGGTCCTTGGCGTTCCGGCCCTTCTTTCTGGCGGCGGCCTTATGGGCGGCGCTGGCGCTCGCGCTCTGGATGGTTGTCTTTTCCACCGGAGCCGCCCTACCGACACGTTTCGACCCACTCACCTGGCACATCCACGCCATGCTGTTCGGCTTCGTGCTTGCGGCGGTCGCCGGCTTCATGCTGACCGCCATCCCCAACTGGACGGGCCGGCCACCAATCCGAGGGCCGGCTCTGGCTTCGCTCCTTGCCTTGTGGCTGGTCGGCCGCATCGCCTGCCTCGTCTCGGCGTTCCTGCCGTTGTGGCTTGCAGCCGGCCTCGACCTGTTGTTCCCAGCGGTGCTCTGCGCTGTCGCTGCTCGGGAGATCGTCGCCGCGCGCAACTGGCGCAATTTGATGATGCCGCTCCCGATTGGCGTCCTCGCGATAGCAAACCTGCTGATGTATCTTGAGCTGGCGCAATTCAATGTGCCGGCAGGATTGGGATGGCGGCTCGCAATCGCCGCGATCATCGCCCTCGTGTCGGCCATTGGCGGCCGCATCATTCCCGCCTTCACGCGCAACTGGCTCGTGAAGCGCCAAATCTCTCCCCTTCCTGCCGCACATGGTCGGATCGATAGCGCCGCCCTCGCAACACTTCATACCGGCCTTCTTGGCTGGGCGTTCTTTCCCGACTCGCGGCTGGTCGGCGCGATGTTGCTCTTCGGTTCGGCGCTCCATCTTTGGCGTCTGGCACGCTGGCGCGGAACGGCGACCCTGCGCGAACCTCTGCTGGCGATTTTGCATGTAGGATATGCTTGGGTGGCGATCGGCGCGGGGCTGCTGGGCGGAAGCCGGCTGACCGCCACGATACCGGAGCCAGCCGCGATCCATGCTCTTACAGCCGGCGCCATTGGCACCATGGTGCTGGCTGTGATGACGCGGGTGGTGCGCGGACACACGGGCCGACCGCTGGAAGCAGATCAGGTGACGAGCCTGATTTACGCGACGGTCACACTGGCGGCGGTGACCCGGTTCGCAGCCGCGTTCGCGGACACGTCATCCATGGCTCTGCTCGGTATTTCGGCTCTGCTATGGGTGACAAGTTTTCTACTGTTTGTTTGGAAATATTGGCCGATGTTGGCTTTCCCTCGGAACGATGAGAATCGGCCGCCTGGATAAAACTTCCGGCGCATCGACGCGAGGGCGCCGCCGCGAGGCGGGACTGAACGCCCATTTCCGCGACCCCGATCGGTAGTCCAGCGGACCAATTGTCTCGAGAGCAGCCACTTCGATTGGATTTTCGCCCAATCGACCCCACCCAGCCCCCAAGATCCCTACGCCCGTCAACGCCAGAGCCCCACCGATGGCGCAGATGTTCGCCTTGCTGCGAACGGGGGGACACACCCCTATAAAAATCTTCGTCCACCCCCAACGCCTGAACTCTCCGCCACCGTGACCCCGACATGCCGCGACTTGGCCGCGGCGCTTCGAGGCAAGACGGAGGCTTCCCATGCTCGACAGGTCCGCGCAGCTCGCTACGCGCTACGTGCGCACTCACGAGGCCGCGCGCATCCTCGGCATTTCGCCACGGACGCTGGAGAAATACCGCTGCCACGGTAGCGGCCCGACCTTCCGCAAGCTCGGCGGGCGTGTCGTCTACGCGATCGACGACCTCGAAGCCTGGGCCGACCAGGCCGCGTGCAGCTCGACATCCGATCCCCGATACGTCGAGGCGCGCGCCGCCGGCCACGCGCATCGTTGAAGCGGCGCTCGTCGATGTCATCGCGCCGCCTCATCACAGCCAGCGAACGGAGCAAGCTCGATCCGTTCATCGTCGCCACCGGCGACGCAAGTCCGCGCGACCAGCGCGACTTGATGGAGCGGCCGTTCTTCTCGCTCGCCAAAGCCAGGCGCACGGCGCCGATCCTCTACGAAGCCGCCGGTGTTCGGGTCGAGGTCTACGCCGTGCCCGAGCATGGCATGGCGACCATCTGGGACGCCGATGTGCTGATCTGGGCGGCGAGCCAGATCGTCGAGGCCGAGAACCTCGGCTTCAAGACCTCGCGTTTCCTTCGCTTCACGCCGTACCAACTCCTGACCGCGATCGGTCGGCAGACAGGCGCACGCGATTACAAGCTCCTGAAGGGCGCGCTCGCCCGCCTGCAATCGACCGTCATCCGCACCACCATCCGAGGCGACGAACATTGGCGCCGTCACCAGTTCTCCTGGATCAACGAGTGGGAGGAATGCACGACGCACGACGGTCGCGTCGAGGGCATGGAGTTCGTGCTCCCCGACTGGTTCTACCGCGGCGTCATCGACCGCTCGCTCGTGCTCGCCATCGACCCGGCCTACTTCCGGCTGACTGGCGGCATCGAGCGCTGGCTCTATCGCGTCGCACGCAAACACGCCGGTCGCCAGCCCAAAGGCTGGCTGTTCGAGATCGCGCATCTCCACGAGAAGTCCGGCAGCCTGGTGCGCGTCTCCGATTTCGCGCTCCAGATCCGCCGCATCGCCGCGCGCCAGCCGCTGCCCGGCTATCGCCTGCACATCGAGTGGCAGGGCCGCCGCGAGCTGCTGCGCATCCTGCCGGCCCACTTATCCACAGTCCCTGTGGATGGCGCTGTGGAAACGCTCGGGACTTCACACGCAGGTGGTATCGGGACTCCGCACGCAGCCCTATCGGGACTTCGCACGCACGAACCGCAGCTAACGCTTTGGCCGGAAACGGCGATTCCAGGCCTTAACTTAGAGTCTAACTCAGAATCTAACTCTTGTAGTTGGCCCACGCGATCTGCGGATAAGCGCGCCACCCCCGCTGCCCCGGCCTCCGAACAGCCAGCACGACAGCCGTCGCTGCCCTTCGGTCGCAAGCCGGGAGGGAAGCGATGATCGTCGCTCTGCTCAATCAGAAGGGCGGCGTCGGCAAGACTACGCTCGCGCTGCATCTCGCCGGCGAGCTGGCGTTGCGCGGCAAGCGCGTCACGCTGATCGATGCGGACCCGCAGGGCTCGGCGCTCGATTGGTCGCAGCAGCGGGCGCGGGAGAACGTCTCTCGGCTCTTCGGCGTGGTGGGTCTCGCGCGCGACACGCTCCATCGCGAGGCGCCCGAGATCGCGCTCACTGCCGATCATGTTGTCATCGACGGACCGCCGCGCGTCGCGGGGCTGATGCGCTCGGCGCTCTTAGCCGCCGACCTCGTGCTGATCCCGGTACAGCCGTCGCCCTTCGACGGCTGGGCCTCGGCCGAGATGCTGGAGCTGCTGCGCGAAGCGCGCATCTATCGCCCGCAGATCGCGGCGCGCTTCGTGCTGAACCGCTGTGCGGCCCGCACGATCATCGCTCGCGAGACGGCTGAAACGCTCGCCGATCACGAGCCGCCGGTGCTCACCAGCACCATCGGCCAGCGCGTCGTCTTCGCCGACGCCGCACAGTCCGGCCGGCTTGTGTTCGAGCTCGCCGAGCAGAGCGCCGCGGCGCGCGAGATCGCCGCGCTCGCCGCTGAAGTCTCGAGGATTGCGCCATGAGCGCGCGTGGCGCCCGACGCGGCTTCGCCGCCCGGCCCGGCGACGCCGAGAGCTGGATCAAGACGCCTGACGCCTCAAGCCGTCGCGGTGACGAGCCCTCCGCCTTCACCGCGCGCCTGACGATCGACGTCACGCCGGCGCTGCGCGGCCGCATCAAGGTCGTCGCGTTCCAGCGCGGGATCACCGTTGCCGACATGCTGCGCGACCTCTTCGCGAGCGAATTCCCCGCCGATCCCGGAGAGTCCTCATGAACGACAACGAGCCGTCGCCGCCGCGTGTCGTGCCGCCATCGCATCGGCGCACCGTCGCACTCACCCATGTCGAACTGACCTGGATCGAGAAGAAGATCGAGCACTGGCTACGCTTCGGCCGGCGTGCCGAGGAGAAGATCCTCGATCGCCGCCGTAGCATCTCGAGCTTCAAGCCAGGCAGCATTTTCGCGTTCGTGCGCTGGGCGTCGAACGACTTCGGCACCGTCATCTCGCGCATGGACATCGTGCGCGCGGTCGAGCCTGGCGCACGTTTCCAGACGCTGCCTTTCGTGCGCCCTGGCGGCGAGATCCTGCTGCGAGTCGATAGCTGGCCCAAGGTCGAGCGCGTGCTGCAGGCGATCGACGCCGTCGAGACACTCGACATCGATCCCGCCGACGCCGCGCCGGAATACTGGCGCCACCTCCACAACCGTCTCGCCGCCGGCCATGAGCCGCGCTCCTACACGCGCGATCAGCACGCCGCCTGGCTCAAGCGCCGGAGCGTCTCGCTATGACCCGCTTCGGCTACGTCATGACGACGTATTTCGCCATGCTCGTCTTCATCGGCTTGGCTTTCGTCCATCCGGCGCCGCGTCTGATCTGGAACGCCACGGCGAGCACGCCGACCGGGCTTTATGCGCTCCGCCCGGCCGGACATCTCCACGCGCTCGAGCTGGTCGCCGTGCGCGCGCCCGAACCGATCGCCAGCTACCTGGCCGATGGCGGCTTCCTGCCCAAGGGCGTGCCGCTGCTGAAGCATGTGATGGCGCTGCCTGGGCAGACCG